>JBLMWY010000145.1:0-4779 GCA_050257475.1 Bdellovibrio bacteriovorus | reverse complement strand
GCCCGCATGCCACGACTCCGAGCCGCCGCATCGCCTAGGGAGATGCCCGTCAAGCACCCCCTGATTTGCTTCGCGAGCCTCCCGAGCGACGCGACCCTACGAAGGCCCCATGGTCAAAGGCGTGGCGCGCTTCTAAATGCCGGGCCATGAGCTCGCGGCTCCCGGCGCCTTCCCGACATCGGCATTTCCCCCTTGGTGCATTTCAGCCAGCCGGATGGGGCATGGCAACCAGATTCGAGGCAGTATCGGATGCCGTTTGGACCCCGCGCGGCAGGTGTCGGCACTGGCCGGCGGTCGAGGCCTGTCCGGCGAGGAGGGTCCCGGATCCTGGGCCGCCGTCAGCCCTCGGCTGGTTCTGCGCGCGAGCCGGTGCGCCTGTCCCGACGGGCCCCCAGATCCGGCCGGAACAAGGGTCCAGCCGACTCCGCCGGGAGGTCGTTCGGCTCGCGAGGTAGCAGAGATTCGGCGTACATCGGCCTGACGCCCGTGTAGCGTCGCGCCGTGTAGTGGGCGGTGACCACCGCCAGCATCAACGGCAGGACAATGGCGTAGTCCATGGTCATCTCGAAGATCATCAGGATGGACATGAACGGGGCATGGGTGGTCCCGGCGAGCATCGCGCCCATGCCCACGACCGCATAGGCGTTGGGCGGCGCCGTGCCGACGGGGATTGCCGCTTGCACCAGGGTGCCGAACAGGGCGCCCAGCATGGCGCCGACGAACAGCGTCGGCGTGAAGGCCCCGCCGACGGCCCCCGAGCCGTGAGTGGCCGCCGTTGCGAACATCTTCAGGACGAGGACCGTCAGCAGGGTCTGCCACGCCCAGGGGGCCTTGAGCACCGCATCGACCACGCTGTAGCCGTTGCCCCAGACCTGAGGCTCGTAGACCGAGATCAGGCCCACGAGCAATCCCCCGAGGGCCAGCCGGCCGGCCAGCGGCAGCGGGATCCGTCCGAAGGCTTGGTGTGACCGCTCAAGAAGCTGCAGGAACAAGGGTGCCATATGCCCGACGACCAGCCCCAGCAGCAGGTACAGGCCGAGCTCCCAGTCGCTGACCAGGTGAAACTCGGGGATCTGATACACAGGTGCATAGCCAAGGATGTCGTGAACCGTCACGCCGGCCACGACAGCCGCGATGATCAGGGGTCCGATATGCTCAATGGCGATGGAGCCGAGAACGATCTCGGCGACAAACATGCTCGCCGCGAGCGGCGCGTTGTAGGCGGAGGCGAGCCCCGCCGCCGCGCCGGCGGCGACCAGGAGGCGCAGCCGGTCGGTGGGGAAGCGACCTAGGCGACCCAGGGCCGAGGCGACCATCGCGGAGAGCTGGACCATCGCCCCCTCGCGGCCAATGGAGCCCCCAGAGGCTACCGTGAACAGGGACGAGGCGGCCTTGACGAGGCTATGCCGAACGCTGATCCAGCCGTCCCCCACGGCCACCGCGGCCATGTAATCCGTCGTCGCGGGGCCCCGCAGACGGCCACCGATCTCCTGCAACACGAGACCGGCGATTAGGCCCCCAAGGCCAGGCAGCAAGAGTCGCTGCCAGGGGGGCAGCCCCTCGGCGATGACGACCAGGCTGCCCTGGTCGCCGCCGATCAACCATTCCAGGCCATGGATGGCCTCGCGAAACAGCACCGTCACCGCCGCGCCGAGGACACCCGAGAGGGCCGCGAGCACGAGCAGACCACTCCGGGTGCCGGGCCCGAGCGCCAGCGCCTGCACGATGCGCGCCGCGGGTGCCGGTGCCTTTCCCATGCCCTCGGGCTCGACCGCGGCGGGTCCGTTGCGCCTGCGCCCACCCCAGCCAACCAACGCCGTAGCCAGCACGGCGAGGATCAAAGGCACCAGCAACCAGGCGGGGGCGCGTGCGCCCGGCGCCAACCGGGACGGCGCCGAGGGTTCGCCGGCTTGCGGTGGCGGCACGGCGAGCGGGCCCGGACTCGCCTGCGCCTCGTCGCCGCTCGGGCAAGGACGTTCGGGCGGTGGTGGCGGGCACGCCGAAGGCGGGGCAACCGGCGCCCCAGGTGCCGGAGGCCCCACTGGCTCCGGTGCCGCGGCCTCGATCGGAGCCGCAAGCGGGGCCGCATCCTCCCTGTCTGCCGGTGCTGGCCTGGGGCACTCCAGGGGCTGCCCCGTGCGGCGGTGAGCGCGCCACTCGCTGTTCTGAACCGCCAGGGCGCGGCGAGCGGCTTCCGCATCGGTGGCGGCGACCCGCTCCAGCCCCGGCAGGACCAGCAAGGCGCCCACCCGAAGGGCGCCGTTCACATTACAGGGGGGCTCGAAGGCGCCCGGGTTGGCCTCCAGCAGCGCCAGCATGACCTGATCGCGGTCCAGACCCGAGCCTGGATAGACCCGGCGGGCGATCTGCCAGAGCGTCTCCCCGGGTCGCACCGGGCCATAGGTCTGCGTCACCGCGGCGGAGCGAGCCGGTACCGGTGCGCAGAGGAAAAGCGCCGCGAGCAGGAGCGCACCGGCTTGCATCGCCCGGGTAGGGGCCGATTCCTCGGGGCGACAAGAGGCGACGCGGGGGGGCAGAGCGGGCATGCGAAGACAGGGGCTTTCCGGTTGTGCTGGGCGGCCGGGGCGGGGGCGACCAGGGGCCTGCATCCAACAGCGCGGGGCGGTCCCAGAACGTCGACCCCCGCGCTTGCTCGGACTGGCCCCCATTATGGGCCATTCGAACCGGCTGCTTCGCCGCGATGGACCTCCCCGTTGGGCACCGACCCTGACATCGGCGCGGGTCGCTACCACCTGCGCCCGGATCCACGCCAGTAGCCGAGCAGCAGCCAGCCGGCCAGCATGCCCCCCAGGTGCGCGAAGTGGGCGATCCCCTCCGCGGTCCCGGTCACCCCGGCGAAGAGCTCGATCGCCCCGTACCCCAGGACGAACCACTTGGCCTTGATGGGGATGGGCGGGAAGAGAAGCAGCAGCTCGGTCTCCGGGAACCGGAGGCCGAAGGCCAGGAGAAGACCGAAGACGCCACCGGAGGCCCCGAGCACCGGGTAGGCCATGCCGCCCTGCAGCAGGGTGACCTCGGACACGACGAGCTGGGTGAGCGCCGCGCCCAGCACGCAGGTCAGGTAGTACAGGATGAAGCGGCTCCCGCCCCACAGTGACTCCAGCCGGGTCCCGAACAGCCAGAGCGCATACATGTTGAGCAGGAGGTGCAAGGGGCTGCCATGCAGGAAGGCATAGGTGAAGACCTGCCAGGGCCAGAAGGGATAGGCGCCGGCCTGGGCCTGCGCCGGCGCGAGCAGGCCATAGGGCCAGAGGGCGAACCATTGGACCAGCGGTCCGGCGTTCTGCAGCTCGGCCAGGAAGACCAGGCTATTGATCAACAAGAGTACGGCGACCACAGACATTTCCATTGGACCTCCGGGCACCAGGGGCCTCAACGGCCTCGGCCCCTTGCTATGTCACCCAACCGCCAAACGGTGGACTCCGCCGAGCCCGCCCCCTTGTCCGAACGGCCCACCATTGGCGAGAGATCCGGAGCAAGCATCGGACCAGCGGCCGGTGCCGTTTCGATTCGCACGTCCGCTTGAGCAAGTTATACCCCAGCGGCGTGAGCCTTCCCTTTTGGCAGGAGCCAAGTCGCTAGCCACGCCGGGATTCCGCGCCACTCGCCAATCCTAATGTTCAGAGTCCATCCTCGGGGTACCAGCTGGTTGTAATGAACCAGCAGCGCTCCCCGCGGTGCGCGTCGGACGGCCTTGGGCCCAGCCCTCCCACGGCAGTCCCCGGTGGTCCGCTCCTTGCTGGGCTCGCCTCAGGAGGAACCCGTCATGTCCCCAGAACCCAACGAACCGGCATCCATCGACGTCGCGACAGGTGATGCCACTCACGTCGAGCTGAAGACACCACCCGAGGGACTGACCAGCGACGAGGCGCGGGAGCGCCTGGCCCGGTTCGGCCCCAACGCCCTGACGGAGCATCGCCGCAACCCCCTGCTCAAGCTGCTCGGCTACTTCTGGGGCCCCATCCCCTGGATGATCGAGGCGGCCGCCCTGCTCTCCGCCCTGGTACGGCACTGGGCGGATCTGGCCATCATCCTGACGCTCCTGGCATTCAACGCGGCGGTCGGCTTCTGGCAGGAGTATCAGGCCGGGAATGCGGTCGAGCAGCTTCGCAAGAAGCTGGCGCTCAAGGCCAGGGTGCGCCGCGACGGGCGCTGGCAGGAGGTCGAGGCACGCGACCTGGTGCCGGGGGACATCGTGCGCGTCCGGCTGGGGGACCTCATTCCGGCCGACCTCGAGCTCATCGAGGGGGACTATCTCAGCATCGACCAGTCCGCACTCACCGGGGAATCCCTGCCGGTCGAGCGACACGTCGGAGAGACCGCCTACTCCGGCTCCGTGGCCAAGCAGGGGGAGATGGTGGGCGCGGTCACGGCCACCGGCATGCAGACCTTCTTCGGCAAGACCGCCCGACTGGTGGGCGAGGCCGGGAGCGTCTCCCATTTCCAGCGGGCGGTGCTCGCCATCGGCGACTACCTCATCTATCTCGCCCTCGGGCTGGTGGCGGTCCTGGTCCTGGTGGGCGTGCACCGACACTGGCCGCTCCTGGAGCTCGCCCAGTTCGCCCTGATCCTCACCGTGGCCTCCATCCCCGTGGCCATGCCGGCGGTGCTTTCCGTCACCATGGCGGTGGGGGCCCTGGTCCTCTCCCGCATGAAGGCCATCGTCTCCCGCCTGGAGTCCATCGAGGAGATGGCCGGCATGGACGTTCTGTGCTCGGACAAGACGGGGACCCTGACCCAGAACCGACTGACCCTGGG
>JBLMWY010000144.1:0-7611 GCA_050257475.1 Bdellovibrio bacteriovorus | reverse complement strand
GTTGCCCGGCTCGGTCACCCAGGTGCCGATCCTGACCATGCCCAACGACGACATCACCCACCCCATCCCGGACCTCACCGGCTACATCACCGAGGGCCAGATCGTGCTGGACCGGGACCTGCACCGGCGCGACCTCTACCCGCCCATCCGCGTCCTGCCGAGCCTCTCCCGGCTCATGAAGGACGGCACCGGCAAGGGCCTCACCCAGGCCGACCATCCGGCGCTCGCCGCCCAGCTCTATGCCGCCTACAGCCGCGCCCAGCAGACGCGGGTGCTGGCGAGCGTGGTGGGCGAGGATGGGCTCTCGGCCACCGACCGCAAATTCCTCGCCTTCGGCGACCGCTTCGAGCAGGGGGTGATCCACCAGGGACTCTCGGCACGCACCCTGGAGGAGAGCATGGAGGCCGGCTGGGAGGCCCTGCGCGAGCTGCCCCCGGGCGAGCTGCACCGTTTGAGCGACCAGCAGATCCGGGACCATCTGGCGCCCCGTCAGGAGCGGCGGCGCACCCGACCATGAGCGAGCGCGAGACCACCCCCACCCAGAGCCTGCTCCTGGAGCTCAAGGAGGAGCGTGTGGGGATGCGCGAGGGCTACCGCTTCCTCGACGAAAAGCGTCTCATCCTGGCCTCCGAGATCCTGGCCGAGCTGGCCCGCTACCAGGCGGAACAGCGCGCGTTCGAGTCGGACTACGCCGCCGCCTCCGCCGCCCTACAGGAGGCGGTCGTGCGCCACGGCGTGGAGGAGCTCAGCCTCTACCCCCCGGCCCCACCCATCGGCGGCGAGATGATCCTCAAGCCCCGCTCGGTCCTCGGGGTCACCGTCTATGACCTGACCTGCCAGATGGCGGAGCCCGAGCCGGCGCCCCAGACAGCGCTCCTCAGCCCCGAGGCGGAGCGCTGCCGCGACGCCTTTCGGGCCCTGATCCCCCGCGCCGCCCACCTGGCCGCCCTTGCCGGCAACCTGGAGCGTCTGCGCGAGGACTATGCGCGTACCGCCCGCCGTGCCCGCGCCATGGAGGACGTGCTGCTCCCGGAGCTCGACGAGACGCTGAAGGCAGTCGAAGGGGCCCTGGAGGAGCTGGAGCGGGAGGAGGCCGTGCGCGCCCGGCGTCTCGGCGGCTGACGTCGCGGTGGCGGCGGCTGCTTCCCAAGGAGGTCCAGCTCCGCGCTGAACGTCCAGCCCCAGGCCTTCCAGGACGTCCGCCGGCGAAGCTCCCACCCGGAACAGGCCCGACGCCGGCGGGAGCACGCCGCTCGCTTCAACCCCAGCTCAGCCTCCGGCGTCCAGTAGAAGGCAGCGGTGAAAGCGCACCCAAAGAACCAACCGATCGGTCGGTCAGCCGATGCGCAATCCCCGACGCAAGCGGGACCGGCGCAAGGGGTCAATCGTCGTCGCTCCCATTCGCCTCGCCCTGGTCCCAGGCGCCGCGCAGGTAGTCAGCCGGACGGGCCTGGATTACCCCCTGTCTCCAGTCCCCGCCCTCGTGCTCGCCCTCCTCGGCGTCGCCACTGCGGTGACACTCCACGCAGTCCTCGTACTGGGTGATGCCCTCCTCCAGATGGACGTCGCGGATCCCCGCGCGGGAGTGCTCGTGACACCCGTAGCAGGTATAGCGGCTGTAATCGTTCCCCCGGTGGCAGGTGTCGCAGGTCGCCTGATGGTCCTCGTCCAAGAGGAAGAATCGGTCGTGGTCGAACGTGGCAGGGATCCACGCCCGCTGGGTGTGGCACTGACCGCAGCCCTCGGCGACTTGCCGGTGCAGGGCGTCCTCGGGGGCGCGGTGGCACCCGCCGCAGCGCTCCACCACGCCGGGTCCAAGCAGCTCATGTGAGAAGCGGCCGATGGGATGGAAGGCCTGCACCCCTTTGTGGTCGCTGTGGCAGGCAACACAGTCCTTCTCCTTCAGGTCCTGGTGGAAGGGGATCAGCTTCTGCTCATCACCGATGGGGACACCCTTAGTCGTGAAGAGTCCGATCTTGGGGGGCATGTGGCACTGGACGCAACGCTCCGGACGGCTGCCACGGAAGGGGCTGTGGCACGCGAAGCAGTCCGCCTCCAGGGCTCCGTGGGCCTCCATGAGACTGCCGGGGGCGATCATCAGATGGGGCAGAAGGAAGGTCACGAGAAGGAGCAGGACCAGGTTCCCGCCGACGATGAGAAGGATCGTCTTGTTGCTCATTTCCACTGCCAGAACAGGAGGATGCTGAGGATGTGGGCGAGCCCCAGGACGACGAAGGCGAGGGTGATGGGGAAGTGCACCCGTCGCCATTGCTTCATCAGGTCCAGGGTGACCGCGTCCCAGAAGATCTCGCGCTCCACTGATTCCTCGGTCAGACCCCGCTTGACATAGGCCTCCCGGCGCGCGGCCAGGTGTCGACGGGAGCGCTCGAGCAGGTATTGGCCGGTCATGCCGCTCGCCACGTTCACCAGCATGGCGATGAGGGCCAGCCAGGGCAGGATTGCATAGACGTGGACCCCCGCGTGCACCAGGATCATGAGGGCCCCGGTCCAGGTCAGCGCCTCATGCAGGCGCAAGAACGACTTGGGCCGGCCCACCTGGATCAGCTTGCGCTTGCGCATGGAGTACAGGAAGGAGACCAGGATCAGGAGGGTGCCCGGGATTCCCAGGTAGCGACCGATCCACACCAGGTCCAGGGCGTGCAGGATGGCGTCCACCAGAACGGTGGCCAGGATCAGCGAGCCGAACAGGACCAGGAAGGGCAGGATCTCTTTGCGAAAGATCGAGATGTTCATGCGCTTTCTCGTCCTCGCGCCTAAAGGGCAAGGGTCAGGTCGCCGGCGGGCTTGCCGATGCAGAGCAGGCAATGCCCGGGTGGGATCTCCGCGTCCGGGGTCTGCAGATACTCGACCGACCCCGACTCCACGGCCGTCTGACAGCACCCGCAGCTCCCGGCCCGGCAGCCGGACTCCACCCGAATCCCCTGGTCCTCGGCGAAGGCGAGCAGAGACTCGGCGTTTGGATCCCAGGGGACCGTTTTGCCGGAGCGGCTGAAGCGAACCGCAATGGCCTGCTCGGCGTCTTCGCTGGTTGGCGCGGACGGCCCTCGCCGCCGGTTCAGGGACGCCGGACCAAAGGACTCGTAGTGGATGTCCTCCCGTGACACCCCCAGGTCCTCCAAGGCCGGGACCAGGGACTCCATCATGGCCGGCGGGCCGCACAGGTAGAAGGCATAGCGCCCGAAGGGCAGGGTCCGGCGCAGGAGGTCCGCGTCGAGGCGGCCCCGGTGCTGGAAGTCACGGCCCAGCTCCTCGCCCTCCCTGGGATCTGAATAGCAGAGGTGCAGGTGCAGCCGAGGGTGTGTCTGCCCCAGGGTCCGCAGGTGTCCCTTCATGATCTGCTCGCCGCCGTTGCGCACCCCGTAGAAGAGCCAGACCTCGCGCGGGTCCTCGCGCTTGGCCAGGGTGTTCAGGATGGCAAGCAGGGGGGTGATGCCGATGCCCCCGGCGAGGAGCACAACGGGCCGCCCATCCTCGAGCAGGTGGAAATGGCCCGCCGGTGCCCGAGCCGAGAGGCGCGCCCCTTCACGAATATGGTCGTGGAAGTGATTGGAGACCACCCCGCCGGGCAGATCCGGTCGTCCCGACGGGGCCGGAACGCGTTTGATGGACACCCGGTAGCAGTCGGGACTTGGGCAATCCGACAGCGAGTAGCAGCGCACAATGGTCCTGGGCGATCCGCCGCCCGGGTCCGGGATCTCGACTCTGAAGGTCAGGTACTGACCCGGCTTGTAGGCCGGGAGCGGTCGGCCGTCCGCCGGGGTCAGATAAAAGGAGCACACCGTCCCAGCGGCGTCCTCGACGACACGCCGCTGGACCACGAAGTCACGAAAGCCGGGCCAGGCCGCGCTGGCGCCGATTACGCAATGGTCGTCGTCCGTGCGCGCTTCAGGTGCGCTGACCTCGGGGCCGCTCAGCGGGAACGCGCCAGGCGGTACAGCCCCGACAGTCGAACCCAGGGCCCGAAGCTCTGACCGGCGTCGACAGAACCCGAGCGCCAGACCCGCGCCGACTTGGACCAGGACGAGTGTGGCAATGAGGAGTGCAAGGGCAGCGCTGCTCATGGAGATTGTCCTCGAGGCGGCGGATCGTGCCTGGCCTGGGATCAGGGGCGGCGTGACTGCATTGCCGGCCGTGCATCGCGACTTGGGCCCAGGTTATCCGCTGGACGCTGAGGGGAGGCTGTCTCTCTCTGTCAGCGATTTGTCAGGAAGACACGGCCAGGCCGACCGGCCAAGGGCCTCAGGGCCCTGCGGCCCCTAACCAAGATCGCCAAGTCCAGGACGTGCGCGGTTCGGCGGAGCAATTGGATCGAGAGGCGCTCCCCCGCACCCCAGATCCAGGAGCCTCGAACCCTGCAGCGCATTGCGACGCGACCTCATTGAAGTCGCGCTTGATCACCACGTAGAAGAGCGGGACGCAGATGACTGCGACCTCCCACCGGGCCGCGCTCGCCGGCAACCTGGGGCGCCTGCGAAAGGACTCCCTGCGCACCGCCCGGCGCCTCTGCGGCTCAAGGGGCCTTAGCGTCAATGTCAGAAGTCATACAAGCCCAGTCCCGCGAGCGCGGACCAGACGGAAGGAGCGGCTTCGCCACAATCGGCAAGCCGCCGCGCACGGGACTCGGGGCCAGACACCCCGGGAAGGGTCACCTTGGAGAGGCGGTTCGCCGCCAGGTCGCCGGAGGCAACCCGACCAGCCGCTTGAAGGCCCGCGAGAAGGCGGCCTCCGACTCATAGCCCACATCCAGGGCGATGGAGGCGACGTTGCCGCTCGAATCCCGCAGGAGCCGCGAGGCGACCTGAATGCGCCAGTTGGCGAGGTACTGCATGGGGGTCTGCGCCAGAAGCTGCATGAATCGCTCGTGCAGGGCGGAGCGGGACAGACCCACCTCCCGCCCGAGCTCATCGATCGTCCAATGGCGTTCCGGCCGCTCGTGCAGCAAAGCAAGGGCGCGGCCCACATAGCGGTCGCGCAGTCCGGCCAGCCAGCCGGTGGCGTCCTCGGGGAGGCCGTCGAGATAACGCCGCGCCGTGTCGATGAACATCATCTCCGCCAGCCGTTCGAGCACGGCATCCCCGCCGGGGCGGTGCTCGACGGACTCCTGGGCGGCCTGGTCGATCACCCGGGTGACCCAGCCACCGGCGCGTGCCGCTGGCAAGTGCAGCAGGCGCGGCAGGGCCGCCACCAGCGGATTGAAGGGCCGCAGGTCACAGCCGAGGAAGCCGCACACCAGGATGGTGTCCGCGTCGGCGACCGGCGCGGGCGAGCCGGGCTCGCGGACCCCATGGTGAAGGGCAATGGGTATTGGCTTCGCCTCGTGGCGCGTGGCAAAGACCCAATCGGCCCCGATCCGCTGGGGCTCCACACCCGGGGCGCTGGTAAGGACGTGGGCGTCACCGTGGGGAAACATGACGATGTCGCCAGCCCCGAGCCGCACCGGCGCTCGCCCGCTCAGTGCCGCCCAGCCGTTGCCCTTGGCCACGAGGTGGAATGCCATCACGTGCTCGGCCCCGGGCATCACCGCCGGCGCGATCTCCCGGGCGGGCGGCGTTTGCGCCGCCCAATCCGCCCAGTTGCTCACGTAATAGAAGACTGCGCCCCGCAGGCGCACCGCCCGCAGCAGATCGGACAACGCGTCGCGACTCATCGCCTTGCTCCTGTCGGTCATGCCCGACCGACCGGTGGCCACCCCGAAGCGGGCCTTTTCCCAAAGGCGGACGCCCGAGCAAAAGTGTAGGACTTTCGGCGAAGCGGTCGGCCGCGTCTAAGAGAAGAATCGACCCGTCGGCAACTAATCGACGACAGACCGACCGGGGCCCCAGGGGCCCCTGAGCTTCCACAAACCACCGGAGACCCAGGATGAACGCACCCTTCGCGCTTTCCCCTTCACTCCAGTCCGCCGCCCGGGCCGCCCCAGTCCCCCCGCCCCCGGACCTCGCGGCGATCAAGCAGCGCCAGCAAGCCACCTGGGCCAGCGGCGATTACGCCGTCATCGGCACCAGGCTGCAGATCGTGGGCGAGCTGCTCGCCGAGGCCACGGACCTGCGTGCCGGCGAGCGGGTGCTCGACGTGGCAGCGGGAAATGGCAATGCCACCCTGGCCGCAGCCCGCCGCTACGCCACGGTGACCGCGACCGATTATGTGCCACAGCTTCTCGAGAAGGCCGCCGCGCGCGCCCAGGCCGACGGCCTGACCGCGGAGTTCCGTGTCGCCGACGCCGAGTCCCTGCCCTTTGAGGACGGCCGCTTCGACGTCGCCCTGTCCACCTTCGGGGTGATGTTCGCCCCCGACCATTCCCGCGCCGCCGAGGAGCTGGTGCGGGTCGTTCGCCATGGCGGGCGCATCGGGCTGGCCGCCTGGACCCCCGAGGGATTCATCGGCGAGCTGTTTCGCTTGATTGGCAGCCACGTCCCACCGCCCTCGGGCGTCCGCTCCCCGGCCCGGTGGGGTGAGGAGCCCTATCTGATCGAGCTGTTCGGGCGCCATGCCGCCGACATCCAATGCACGCGCCGCATCTACAACTTCCGCTTCCGCTCCGCGGCCCACTGGATCGATGTCTTCCGCACCTATTACGGGCCCACGCACAAGGCCTTTGGGGCGCTGGACAGTGACGGGCAGGCCGGACTCCAGGCCGATCTGACGGGCCTGCTGGAGCGACGCAACGTCGCCGGGACGGACTCGCTGGTGGTTCGAGGGGAATACCTCGAGGCCGTGATCACCCGGTACTAGGCCTCGCCTGTGGGGGCGGCCGTGGCGGATGCTGCCGCCCTCATCTGGCCACCGAGTCCAGGGGGAGCGCTTGGCAAGGTATCATTCAAGGACACCCCGGGCGGCGCCTTGCGCCGCCCCCGAGGCTCAAGCTGAATCGACGACCTAGCCGGGGAAGACGCCCTTGAATCCGCCGCCGAGGACAGCGAGACGCCTTGGGCCACTGGACACGGCCTACTCACAACTGATGGAGCGCTTGCGGGCCATAGGTCCGGCGGCGGTCGCCTTCTCCGGAGGGGTGGACAGCAGTCTGCTGGTGGCCCTGGCGAGGGATGCCTATGGGGACGAGGCCCTGGCGCTCACTGTCGCGGCCCCCCAGATGGCCCGCTGGGAGGTCGCGGAGGCTCGGGAGCTCGCTGGGGCCCTCGGGGTGCGGCATCGGGTGGTGGAGCTACCGCTGCTGCCGGCGATCCGGGACAACCCGCCGGAGCGCTGTTACCTGTGCAAGCGCGCCCTGCTCCGGGAGCTCGGGTCCGTCGCCGCCCTTGTCGGGCTCACGCAGCTCCTGGACGGCACCAATCGGGACGACCTCGGCGAGCACCGCCCCGGGCTGCGCGCCTTGAAAGAGCTGGGGGTCCTGAGCCCCTTGGCCGAGTGCGGCTTCACCAAGGCGGATGTCCGTGCGCTGGCCCGCCGGCTGGGGCTCCCCAACTGGGACAAGCCCGCCTATGCCTGCCTGCTCACGCGCCTGCCCCAGGGGACCCCGGTCACGGAAGAGACCCTGAGGCGCATCGAGTCGGCGGAACGCTGCCTCATCGATCTGGGCTACCCTGGGGTGCGGGTGCGCACCCACGGGGACCTAGCGCGCATCGAGCTCGATCC
>JBLMWY010000143.1:0-10284 GCA_050257475.1 Bdellovibrio bacteriovorus | reverse complement strand
GGAGCAGGAGGCGCCGTCCGCCGCTGCCTTCCTTGACCGCCCGTTGGAACTTGCGGGCTTCTCTCACCGGCTTGAGGTTCCCTGCAGGATGAGCGCCCCCGCCTCGATCCCCGCCGGGGCGGCTACCGAGCCTGGCTTGACCTCCGACACCAGGACACCCTCTCCGGCCAGGAGGCCGAGCTGGCCCGCGAGCTCCGGTGTCAGGGTTTGTACCCGCAGGCCGATCTCCGGCGTGACCTCCGTGGACCCGAGTGCGACGCCCGGTTTCTGGGGGGTGCCGACGCTGACCTGCAGCCCCAGCTCCCGGCCCGGGGCTGCTCGGCGCGAGGGGGCCCGGGGAAGCCGGCGATGCGCTCCCCGAAAAAGACGCTTGAAGAAGTCCTGGCCGAAGGGCGTGGCGGGCCGGGCTCTGGTGCTGGAGCCCGCCCGACCCTAGACCCGGATGTAGGCAACGGAGGGCGAGACCGTGCGCGCCGCCTCCGCAAAGGCCTTGCCGGTCTGTCGCAGGCTCGCAACTCCACCGTCCAGCGCGGGGACCTGCCAGGGGAAGGCAGCGGCCAACAGTCACACCAGGGGAGCGGCTCTACGTTTCATCCCGGTGCCCACCTCAACTCACCTGGATCTTGATGGTTTTGCGCCCGCGTGGCGTCGCTTTGGGCAGCTCGACGCGCAGAACCCCGTTGCGGTAGCTGGCCTTGGCGCGATCGGCCTCGACCTCGTCCGGAAGGGGGATGATCCGCTCGAAGCGGCCATAGGCACACTCCGTCACGTGGTACCGGCCCTCTGTGTGCTCAGACTCCACCTGCTTCTCGCCGCGGACCCGGAGCCGATCGCGCTCGATCTGCAGGTCGAAATCGCCCTTCTCCATGCCAGGGGCCTCCAGGCGCACCACCACCCGGTCCTCGTCATCAAAGACCTCCGAGGCCAGGAGGCCCCAACCGGTGCTGCGCAAGGCGAGGCCCCCGCCCTCCCGATCTGTCGCCTCGCCGGGCACCTCGCGCCCGGGCGTGAAACGGGTGATGGCGCCGGCGGCACGGCGATAGAGACGCTGCCAGCCATCCATCAGGTTGTCCCAGGCCTCATTCAGGCCCTCACGAAGTTGATGCAAAGTGGACATGGATCGATCTCCCCTCTGGTGCCAGATAGGCGGGACCTGGAAGGCCGCCGGGGTGTAGCCGGGCCGGGATCGCGCCGAGGCCGCCGTCGCTGATCCTAGGGGGCATCGCCTGCGCCTCAGGCCCCTCGACCGCCTGGTTGGCTCCATCCATTTTAGGACGACCTGTTCGAGCTCGATTCGAGCTCGGGACTGCCTGAGCGCGGGGCCCCGCCGACGGGTCGGCCATCCCCCGGGGGGTGACTCCTTGACGGCTTCTCCTGTATCCTCTCAAGTCTTTGTTTTCTTGGGGCAGCCTATTCGAGTGCCGGCACGCTCCAGCGGTGGGTCGGCGGCAGCCGGCCGGGGTGTAAGTCGGTGGGTCATTTCTACTTCCTCCTGGGACTCGGGGCCCTGGCGCTCTTCGCCTTCAGTCTGAGCTTGATACGGCGGTTCGGGCGCCGTCACCGGTTGCCCTATGTGGCCGAGCACAGACTCTTCTCGCCAGGGGAGCAGGCGTTCCTCTCGGTGTTGGAGCGTGCCCTGGGGCGGGGCTACCGCGTCTACGGCAAGGTTCGGGTGTTGGACATGCTGGGGGTGCGGCGTCGCATCGGCGGGCGCGCCCGTCGCCGGGCCCTGGCGCGTCTCAGGGATCGACGTTTCGACTTCGTGGTCTGCACGGAAGGGACGAGCGCCATTGCCTGCGCGGTCAATCTCTCGCCGCGCTCGCGGTTGGCACGCCTTGCGCCCGGGGATCGGTTAGACAGGATCTGCGCCGCGGCGCACCTACCCTTCGTGCGCTTCCGGGAAGGGGATCGCTATTCGGTCGTGGAGATCGAGGAGCGGGTCTTTGGGGCAATGCACGCCTTGCGCGTTAACACCAAGGACTGGGAGCCGCCGCGGGAGGATGCCGAAGAGGCCTTGGAGCACCTCTCCGCCGCCATCTCGGGCGATCAGGACTCAAGCCAGCTCGGCGGCAGCCTGCGACGAGGGATCCGGGCCATGGCGTCCAAGGTCCGGCGGCCTTTACCGGCTGGCACACGCGGCGCGGCCCCCGGCTCCGAGGAACCGGACCGGACCGAGCCGGTGCTGGCGCCCGTCGCGTCGGTGGCGAGCGAAGTGGATGCGGGGCCCAAGTTTCGGATTGATGGAGACCTGGACCTGGAGGAGCAGCCTGGCAGGTTCGGCCGGGTCGGAGGGGAGGGAAGGTCTGAGACGGTGTAAAGACGCCGTCGCAGGTCAGCCCTGGTGGCGGGGGCCGAGCCCCGGGGGCACGCGGCTGGTCCGGCGGAGCAAGGCGGCCGGGGATGGCATCGTCCCAGGGGGGAGTCCCTGTGCCTCGCCCCTCGCTAGGCGCGCAGGGTATCGCTCAGGTGGGGCCGCAGCAGCTCCAGCATGGCCTGATGGACCCGGATGTTGCCCGCCACCAGGTTTCCCGTCTCGAAATAGCGGTCGCCCCCCGTGAGGTCGGTCACGGTCCCGCCCGCTTCCGCGATCAGCAAGGCCCCGGCGGCGAAATCCCATTGGGAAAGCCCAAGCTCCCAGAAGCCGTCGGTGCGCCCTGCTGCCACATAGGCGAGGTCCAGGGCGGCGGACCCCGGTCGGCGCAGCCCCGCGGTGGCCAGGGTCATGGCCTTGAACATGCCCAGGTAGGCGTCGATGTGGCGTTGGTCCCGGAAGGGAAAGCCGGTTCCGATGAGGGCCCCGTCCAGAGACGGGCGCCCAGCGACCCGCAGGCGCCGGTCGTTAAGCTGGGCCCCTTGGCCCCGGGCCGCGGTGAAGAGCTCTTCGCGCAGGGGATCGTAGACCACCCCACACTCCAACTGACCCCGATGCCGCAGGGCGATGGAGATGGAGAACTGGGGAAAGCCATGGAGATAGTTGGTGGTGCCGTCGAGGGGATCCACGATCCACTGGAAGTCGCCCCCGCCTTGGGCGCCGCCTTCCTCGGCCAGGATGGCGTGGTGGGGGAACTTGGCGCGCAGCTCCTGAACGATGGCCCCCTCCGCCGCCCGGTCGACCTCGCTCACGAAGTCGTTGCGGCTCTTGGACTGGACCTGGATCTGGTCGACCCGCTCGTAATGGCGCAGGAGAATACGGCCGGCGGCTCGCGCGGCGCGGACGGCGATGTTGAGGGTGGGGTTCATGGCGGGGCACGATACCCTAAGCCCAAGGCGTATTAAAGATTGACAATGAACCGATGGTCTGATGAATCTGGTGGCCCATGAGTCAGTCGACCACCGACCGAGGCGTGACACCTGCGGGTGAGACCCCGTCCCTGGAGCGAATCCGCTGCGTGCTGGTGGAGACCACCCACACCGGCAACCTCGGGGCCGCGGCCCGGGCCCTGAAGACCATGGGCCTTACGCGTCTCGCGTTGGTGAACCCAAAGCAGCCGCCCGACGCCGAGGCCCTGGCCAGGGCCTCGGGTGCGGATGATGTGCTCGCCCGTGCGACCATTCACCCGGATCTGGTGTCCGCCCTCTCGGGCTGCCGGCTGGTGGTGGGCTCGAGCGCCCGCCTGCGCTCCCTTGAGTGGCCGCTGCTTGAGCCGCCGGAGGCGGCCGAGCGGCTTCTCGCGGAGACCGCCCAGGGCGACGTGGCCCTGGTGCTCGGGCGGGAGAGCTCCGGGTTGACCAACGAAGAGCTCGCCCGTTGTCACTATCTGGTCCATATCCCCACCAACCCGGTGTTCAGCTCCCTTAATTTGGCCGCGGCGGTCCAGGTGCTGGCCTATGAGATCCGCCGGGCTTGGCGAGACGGGCGCGGGGAACGGCTCCAGGAATCGGCGCGCGACCTGGCGACGGCGGAGGCCCTGGAAGGTCTCAACGCCCATCTCGCCCAGGCCCTCGTCGATCTCGGATTTGCCGATCCGGCCCAGTCCCAACGCCTGCTCATACGGCTGCGGCGCCTCTTCAACCGGGCGCGCCCCGATTGGGTCGAGATCAACATCCTGCGTGGCATTCTGAGCGCTGCCCAGGGACGCAAATCCGCCGTCCGGTCCCCGGCCGGCGGGAAACAAGGAGAGCCCCATGCTTGACCGCATCCGCGAGGACATCGCCTGTGTCTTCGAGCGCGACCCCGCCGCCCGCACCGCCTTCGAGGTCGTCACGACCTACCCGGGATTCCACGCGGTGCTTGCCCACCGGCTCTCCCACTGGCTGTGGAGCCGCGACCTCAAGTGGCTGGCCCGCGTGAACTCCAACCTGGCGCGCTGGCTGACCGGGATCGAGATCCACCCGGGGGCCCAGATCGGGCGGCGTTTCTTCATCGATCACGGCATGGGGGTGGTGATCGGCGAGACGGCGGTGATCGGCGACGACTGCACCCTCTATCACGGCGTGACCCTGGGGGGGACCAGTTGGCAGAAGGGCAAGCGCCACCCGACCCTAGGACGTGACGTGGTAGTGGGGGCGGGGGCCAAGGTCCTCGGGCCCATCGCCATCGGCGATGGGGCCCGCATCGGCTCCAACGCGGTGGTGGTCAAGGCGGTGCCCCCCGGTGCCACCGTGGTCGGTGTCCCGGGGCGGGCGATCGAGCGGGAGCTGGACGCGGACCGCCAGCGCCGTGCGGACACCGCCGCCCGGATCGGATTCGACGCCTATGGTGCCACCCGCGACGCCCCGGACCCCGTGGCCAATGCCATCAACCGCATGCTTGACCATATTCACCACATGGACCAGCGGCTGGAGGACATGTCCCGGGCCCTGGAGGGACGAGGGATCATGCGGCACTTCGAGCATGAGGGGGATCTGGACCAGGTCCAGATCGACCCGGGGATCATCGAGACGGAGACGCAGCCGACGACCCCCGCGACGCCGCGGGAGGACGGGGCCCGCGCCTCCTAGCGATCCGCGCGACGTGCGGTAAGCGCCGTGGAAGGGCGCCTCCCCGCACGGCGGGATTCGGGGTATTTCTGCGTAATGGACGGCATTAATTGATCGCGCTGGTCGGGTAACCTATGATGCGGTGAAAGTCCAAAAGCCAGCGGGAGTTACCATGAGACTGACCACCAAGGGCCGCTACGCGGTCACCGCTATGCTGGATCTCGCCATCCAGCAGGGCAAGGGCCCCATCGCCCTGGCCGATATCGCCCAGCGGCAGGGAATCTCTCTGTCCTACCTGGAGCAGCTCTTCGCCAAGCTGAGGCGCTCTGGTCTTGTCAGCAGCGTTCGCGGTCCTGGGGGCGGGTACAACCTCGCGCGCCCGGCCAGCGAGATCCACGTGGCGGAGGTGATCACCGCCGTGGACGAGAACGTGGACACCACCCGCTGCGGCGGGGCGGCCAATTGCTACAACAATGGCCCCTGCCTGACCCATGACCTGTGGATGGATCTCAGCCAGCGTATCCACGACTATCTGAACCACATCAGCCTTCAGCAACTGGTGGATCGGCGCGACGATCACCCGGGTGCTGGCAAGGTGCGAGCGGCGGTGGATGTTCCCCTCGCGTCGCGGCGGGAAGAGCGCGCCCCCGCGGCCGTCTGAGCGGGCGGCCGCGCACCGCCCAGACTCGGGCGGCGCCCGGGTGCCGCCGGGGTTGCCGCGTCTGCTCCCGATCCGCTGCTGGCCCTACCGGCTCGAGCCGTTGCGCGCGCTGGGCGGGACCCATTGGGGTAGGTCCGGCGAATTAGGGGCCTCGCCCTTGCCTTTGTCCGACTGAAGGGCCTAGCATTTAGACGTTTCTTCGAATTCGGTCCGGCTCAAGCCGGCCCGACCTCGCCATTTGGGACCCATTCCTGCGGAGGAAAGCCCCATGGCCGACGCCCTAGAGCCCATCTCGTCCCGCCCGGCGTGGAAGCCGGCGGTACACCGTGCCCAGCCCGCCGCCGCCTCTCCCCGCGCGCCCTACCGCTAAGGTTTCCGGGATCCCGGTGACCACCTCGGCGGTGCGGCTGTGGGATGCGGAGGATATGGCGGCTCCGGATCTCCCGGAGAATTACTTCGAGCTTTTCGATCTTCCAGTGGCCTTCGCCCTGGACGCCAGGCGGCTCGCCGAACGTTACCGTGATCTGCAAGCCGCAACGCGTCCCGAGCGCTTTGGCGCGTCGGCGGCTGCGGCCCACCCCTTCCCATTGCAGGTGGTCGCTCAGGTCAACGAGGCCTACCGCACCCTCAAGGACCCCCAGGAACGAGCCAGATACCTGCTGGCGCTGCACACCGGTGAGCCCGGCACAGACAGCGAGTCGAGCATGGATGGGTCTTCCCTGCTGGAGCAGTTGGAGCTGCGGGAGACCCTCTCGGAGGCCCAGACCAGCCCTAACCCAGGGGCGGCCCTGGCGCGGGTCATGACCCAGCTCGCGGAACGGAGTCTGGCGTTGGACAAGGAGCTGGAATCCCTGTTCGCGGATCCATCCACCCAGAACCTGGCTACGGCGCGGGAGATCCTGAGGAAGCTTCAATTCTTGGAGGTCTGCCGGCGCGACGCGGAGGCGTTGGAGGCGGGTCTGCCACCGCGCCCCTGACCGCGCCGGCCTGGGCCCCCTATGCCAATCTCGCCGTAGCTTCCGGGACTTGGTTCTTCAAGCTGTCGAGGAATATCGATGGGTCTCAAGTGGACCGAGCCGCGGGCCATCGCCCTTGCCCTGGACGACGCCCATCCAGATGTCGACCCGCGCTACCTCAACCTTTGCGATCTTCGCACTTGGGTCTGGGTGCTGGGGGACTTCGACGACGAGCCGGAGAAGGGGGACGAGCGCGTGCTGGAGGCCATCCAGACGGCCTGGATCGAGGAGCGTGAATAGGCTCCCCCGGCCGAGTTGGGTTTCGGGTGCGGCACGGCTCCCACGGGCCTCCGACACCCTCGGCCGTCGAGGGGGCGCCCGCGTCAGCATTGCTCCCAGGGTAGGCCGCGAAAGCGCCAGCCGCCCTTGCTGCTGCGATGGTGGTTCTCGTCCAGGTCCCCCTCGAAGCCCTCGTCCACGTGATAGACGGCCTTGAGGCCGTCCCGGATCAGCGTCTTGCCCGCCTCCAGGGAGCGCTTTCCGCTGCGGCAGATCAGGATCACCGGCGCGCAAGGGTTATCCGCGTCGCAGATGGCGCCACCCAGGAGCAGCTTGCGGATCTCAGTGGTGAAATGGGGATTGACGACCCAGTCGGGCTCGTCGATCCAGGGGACATGGACGGCCCCCTTGGGATGACCCACGAAGAGGTATTCCATGGAGGAGCGGATGTCCACCAGGACCGCTTGGGGGTGCTCCTCGAGCAGACGCAGGGCTTCCTCGGGGGTCAGGCTTCCAGGATGATCGCTGCTCACGGCTCTTCACCTCGCTTGGATGGTGTTGTGGTTATGCGGCTGTCGGCGGCGGCCCCTGGTGCGACCAGGCGCCGGGTACCGAGCCCTCAGTGTAGCAAGCGGCAGTGGCTCGTCAGTGGCTCGGGGTGAGTAAGCGCGATGGGATCCTCGGCAGGGGTGGATAAGGCTCGGCCTTGGGGCATCAGGCTGCGGGATCGCGTCGCCCGCGCCCTGGTGGGGCTGATCGCGCGCCTGCCCCTGGCGCTGATCCACCGCCTGGGCACCGGGGTCGGGTGGATCGCGGCCCGCTGGCCCAACCGTCAGCGGCGCAATGCCCTCATCAATATCGGCCTGTGCCTTCCCCAACTGACGACCCAGGAGCAGATTCGGCTGCGGGACCGCAACCTCCAGGAGTTCGGCAAGACCTATCTGGAGATCGGCTACCTGTGGCTGAGGCCCGTCGATCAGGTGCTGGGTCTGGTGCGGGAGGTTCGGGGCGCCGAGCTGCTGCGGCGCGTGCCGGGGCGAGGGCTCATCGTGCTGTCGCCCCACATTGGGGCCTGGGAGCTCGCCGGCCTCTATCTGGCCGCCCAGGGGCCCACCGCCATCTTCTACAAGCCCCAGAAGTATCTGGACGACCTCATCCTCGCCGCCCGCCGGCGCAGCGGCGCCGAGCTGGCCCCCATCACCACCAAGGGGATCCGGGTCCTGGTCCAGGCCCTGGAGCGGGGCGACTACGTGGGCATCTTGCCCGACCAGGAGCCAAAGGCGGACAAGGGGGCGGTTTTCGCCCCCCTGTTCGGCATCCCGGCCTTCACCATGCTCCTGGTGAACCGGCTGACGCGGCGCACCGGCGCCCCGGTGATCTTCCTGTTCGCCGAGCGGCTGGGTGTGGGGGAGGGGTTTCGCATTCACTGCCTGCCGGCGCCCGAGGGCATCGACAGCGAGGACGACGAGGTCGCGGCCGCCGCCCTGAATCGCGGCATCGAGCAGTGCGTCGCGGTCTGTCCCGAGCAGTACGTATGGCCCTACAAGCGCTTCCGCCGCCGCCCGGAGGGAGCCCCCAAGGTTTACACGGGCCCCCTCGACGACGCGAGCGTCCTTCGGCTCATCGAGCGCCTGAGGTCGGGGGTCTGAGCCGCCTGCGGACGCCCGCCTTCGACAGGCGCGGATGCCCCGTGCTTCAATAGGGGCCAATTCCCAGGCCCAGCCCGGGCGCCCACCGCGGAGTGCTGATCACCGTGACGCGCAGGAAAAAGCGGATCCTTTGGGTCTTGGGGGCCGTCTTGGTGGTCCTTGGGGGTCTCGCCGCCTACGGCTACTTCCTCTCCACCACCGCGGCCCTGGAGCGGGCCGAGAGCTTTCAGTTTCGGCGCATGCAGGTGGCGAAGGTCTCGGACGAGGGCCTCTACCGCTTCTTCTTCGCCACCAACCGGACGGCCGAGGGCCCCGAGGGTCCCATCGAGGCGCGGCTCACCAGGACCCGCGGGGATACCCTGCGGCTCGGCTCCTTCGACACCGAGATCGAGCCCACCCTGGGACTGGGGATGTGGCTGGACGCCGCCGGTTGGTTCCTCGACGAGGAGATCCGGATCCGCCAGGTGCGGGAGCTTGAGGAGGCGGACTTCGTGGCGCAGGTCCGGGCCATGGTGGACCAGTCCCCCCAGCGCGCCCTGCTGCTCCTGATCCATGGCTACCGCACCGACTTCGACCATGCCCTGCGGGGCACCGCCTTCCTGGCCCATATCCTCGACATTAATGCCCCGGTGATGGTGTTCGACTGGCCGGGCGATCAGGGGGACTCCCTGCGTGGCTATCGGCGTGCCCGCCAGGTCGCGACGGACTCAGCCCAGGAGCTGGCCGCAACGCTCCGACTCATCAACCGCGAGATCCAGCCCGAGCGCCTGTGGCTCATCGCCAACAGCCTGGCGGGCGAGGTGGTTGTGGAGGCGGTCAGCCGGCTCTATGGGGAGCTGGATTTCGCGGATCCCCAGACCGAGATCGACGAGCTGGTGCTCACGGCCCCGGACGCGGACTATGCCCACTTCAACAGTGCCTTCAGGGAGAAGCTATTGGCGGTGGTGGGCAATACCACCGTCTATGTCTCCTCCAACGACCGGGCCCTCTTGGTCAGCCGGGTCATCAATCGGGGGCGGCGCCTCGGGCAGAGCACCCTGTCGAAGGAGGACGCGGAGTTGTTCGAGGAGGTGGAGGGGCTCTTGGAGCTGGTGGAGCCGGGCAGCGAGCGGGTGACCCTGATCGACGTTACGCCCATCAACCGGACCCGCAACTTCCACAACTTCAGCCTGGAGGTGCCGGAGTATTTCGACGACGTCTTCCTGCGTCTTACCAACCCGGACACGCCCCAGAACCGACTCCGGTACCGCTTCCTGACACCCGAGGGCAAGCTGTATTCGGTCCTCACCCGCGGACGCTAGGAGCCCTCAGCAATGCCAAGACCCATTCGTCTCGTAAAGGTCCTCGGGGGCTATCTCGGCGTCGGGCTGGCGGGCTTCCTGGTGGGTGTCCTGCTCCTCTATGTCTGGTGGGTGCGCAGCGGCCCACCCGTCGCGACCTGGCACACCGTGGAGCTGGAGGAGGAGCTTACCGCCGCGAATGCGGACGAGGTGCGCACCCTCGCGGACTACCAGGCCCTGGAGGAGCGGGTCCTGCGAGAGCTGGACACCAAGGTCTACGCGGTTACGCCGACGGGCCCCGAGTACACCCTGGTCCGCTACAGCGCGGGCAGCGCCTCGGATCCCCGGCAGAGGCAACCCAACTGGAACCGCACCTTCGAGCTGGGTCCCGAGGAGGCGGTGGGTGGGGTGCTGCTGCTGCATGGCATGTCTGACGGCCCCTACAGCCTGCGGGCGCTGGGCGAGGCCTTGGCCAAGCGGGGCTACCGGGTGCTGGGGCTGCGCATGCCGGGACACGGCACAGCCCCCTCGGGCCTGCG
>JBLMWY010000142.1:0-11495 GCA_050257475.1 Bdellovibrio bacteriovorus | reverse complement strand
GACCCGGCTACGGCTCCGGCTGGGGTGACGGCCTCACCGATTGGTTCAGCGATGCCTTCGGCGACGGCTATGGCGACTTCAACATGAGCATGAGCGGCGGCGGCACCGGCCGTGGCTGGGGACGCGGGCGCGGCTACGGCCGCGGCTACGGTTCTGGCTACGGCTATGGCTACCCGGGCTACGGCTACGGCTGGGGCGGCCCCGGCTGGGGCGGCTACCCCGGCTACGGCTACGGGATGCCCTATGCGGCCCCCTATGCCATGCCCTATGCGGCCCCGGTCGCTCCCGCTGCACCGGCCGCTGGCGAGTCCAAGTAAGCGACTCGAACGCTCGGAGCCGCCGCGCTCCGAGCGCGCGGGCCGCGCCCATCTGGCGCGGCCTTTTTTCTTCGCCCCCTCCAGCCATTTCGTGCCTGGAAGCCACCCCCTTGCCGCGCCTCTCCCGCGGCACGGCGGCCGCTAGATGACGATCTCTTGATCCTGGTCAAGTGACGGATCAGAATAACTGCCCGTAGCAACGCCGGGGCGCTCCATCTTGAGCCAGCGAAAAGTCATATCCCTCGAAACGATACGGGTGGCTTGCAAGAACTGCACCCTGTCTACCCTTTGCCTCCCCATGGGGCTCACCCAGGAGGATGTCGAGCGGCTGGATGACATCGTCAAGCGCACCCGTCCCCTGCACCGCGGCGACTTTCTCTTTCGGAATGGAGACCGTTTTCGCTCCCTCTACGTGGTCAAGACCGGCTCCCTCAAGACCTTCGCCCCCAGCGCGGAGGGGGGAGAGCAGGTCCTGGGATTCCATCTACCCGGAGAGATCATCGGTCTGGACGCCATCGACAAGGATGCCCATGCCTGCTCGGCGCGGGTCTTGGAGACCTCTGCCATCTGCGAGATCCCCTTTCCGCGGCTGGAGGAGCTCACCGCCACCATCCCGAGCCTCCAGCATCAGATGTTCCGGCTGCTGAGCAAGGAGATCGGCCACGACACGGACATGCTCCTGCTGCTCGGCAAGAAGAGCGCGGAGGAGCGGCTCGGGGCCTTCCTGCTCAGCATGTCGCGACGGCTGGCGAAGCGCGGCCTGTCCGCCACGGATTTCTACCTCAGCATGTCGCGGCACGAGATTGGCAATTACCTGGGGCTCGCGGTCGAAACCGTGAGCCGGCTCTTCACCCGGTTCCAAGATGACGGCTTGATGCGCGTCGACCGCAAGCACATCGAGCTCTTCGACGTGGACGGGCTCGAGGCCGTGGTCAACGGGGTCGGACTCACGCGCCGCCAGCAGCAGCATCCCTGAGCCTCACCGCCCGCCCGCTCCCTACCGCACCTCACGAAGGCTGGGCCTGATCCTCGGTCAGGTCGAGCCAAAGACAGGCCCCACCGTTTGCCGCCGCGATGGACGCGAGCCGTTGCCCATGGGCGGCCTGCTCCGACGGGCCCGCACGCACCACCCTCAGACGCGGTCGATTGGGGTCCAGCCGGCCGCGATGGGCCGCCGCGCGATCGCGCCCAGACTCCGTCGTCGGGTCTCCGCCCAAGGCGAGGGCCACCTGCCCGCCCGTCATGGCGAGATAGACATCCGCCAGGATCTCGGCATCGAGGAGGGCACCGTGCAGCTCCCGGTGCGAATTGTCCACCCCATAGCGCTTGCACAGGGCGTCGAGGCTGTTGCGTTGGCCCGGATGGAGTCGGCGCGCCAGGCTCAGGGTGTCCGTGACCTCGCACAGATCGCGGATGCTCGGCCCCTCACCCCGCCACAGACGCAGCTCGTGGTCCAGGAATCCGGTATCGAAGTCGGCGTTGTGGATGATCAGCTCGCAACCGCCGACGTAGCGCAGAAAGTCCTCCGCGATCTCGGAGAATCGCGGCTTGTCGGCCAGCATCTGGTTGGTGATTCCATGCACCTCGACGGCCCCCGCGTCCACCTCCCGGTCCGGCTGGATGTACTGATGGAAGTTATTGCCGGTGAGACGGCGGTCCTTGAGCTCGACGCACCCGATCTCGATCAGGCGGTGGCCCTCCTGGGGGTCGAGGCCGGTGGTCTCGGTGTCGAGCACGATCTGGCGCATGGGGTATCAGGCTCAGGTAGGCGTCGTCCTTAGCGGGGTATTCCCTGGTTGGCCAAGCGGTCGGCCCGCTCGTTTTCTGGGTGGCCGGCGTGACCCTTGACCCAGTGCCAGCAAACCTGATGGGCCGCCAGGGCGCGGTCGAGCCGCTCCCAGAGGTCGCGATTCTTGACCGGCTGCTTGTCAGCCGTCTGCCAGCCGTTGCGCTTCCAGCGCGACATCCATTCGGTCACCCCGCGCTTCACGTACTGTGAGTCGGTGGTGATCTCGATGCAGATCGGGCGCTTGAGGGACTCGAGGGCCGCGATTACCGCCATGAGCTCCATGCGATTGTTGGTGGTCTGGCGTTCACCGCCACAGAGCTCTCGCTCGACCTCCCCCCAGCGCAGGAGGGCTCCCCAGCCCCCCGGGCCTGGATTGCCCTTGCAGGCGCCATCGGTGAAGGCCTGGACGCAGTCAGCCATGGCGCGGTCCCGAAGGCCAGCGGCGCCATCCGGCCTCCCCGGCGTGGCTGGGATAGCCCTGACCCGCGGTGGGCTCGATGGCGCTCGGAACCAGCGCCCGGCGCGCCGGCCAGGGCGGCTTGACGGGGGTTAAAGTCGAGACCCGCTTGACGGCCCGGATGACATAGACCGCGCCGAAGGCCGGCCACAGCCTTCGCCCGAGGCCTTCCAGGGACCTGCGGCCCAGGGCCCGACGCAGCGGGAGCTGAAACACGATGTGCTCGCGCACCTCAACGTCGAACCCAAGCACGGACAACCAGTCTTCCACCCGATAGGCCGTCAGAAACCGGCCGCTCCAGGGGACGCGTCCGCGCCGCCACGCGAGCAGGCGCATCAGGCCCCAACTGCTGAGGGCATTGAAGCCCAGGATAAAGGCGCGCCCCTCGGGGATCAGGACCCGCTCCACCTCCCTCAGGACCTGCCGGGGGTCCTGCACGAAATCTAGTGTGTGGGGAAGCAGCACCGCATCCACCGAGTCCGACGCCAGTGGCAGGCGGGTCGGATCCCCCACCATACCCAGGCCAAACCCGCGACGCGGTGGCTCACAAGGCATCAGGATGCGATGGCGGATGCGACTCGCAGCCAAGGCCTCGCGAAAGCTGTCAGTTACGCCGACCTGAACCAGGTAGTAGCCGAAGACGTCGCCCAACATCCGCTGAAGGCAGGCGCTCTCCCGGGCCCCGACCTCGAATCCCAGGGGCGAGCCGTACCAGTCTTCGAGCCCGGCGAGGCGCGCGCCAGCGCCGCTGCATTCGCTCATCGAGAGTGGCCTCTTGGGGACGCGCGATCCGCTCGGTCGGATAAGGTTGAGGAAGGCCGGGGCCCCCGGGGGGTCATCGGTCCGGCGACCGCGGGACTCACCCCGCGGAGGGGCCCGGGAAGATCCCCGCGGCCAGCGAGACTCACGGAGGTCCGAGAGACCCGCCGGTGGATCTTACCCGCTCGGAGCCAGCCACCCCAATCCCTCTGGTGAGGACGCAACCCGAAGGCAAGGCTGGCAATGGCGCCATGTTTTGCGTATGATCCGCCGCGAATTCCAACAAATTCAATAGAATCCAAGCGTAAGCCTGCTCTCCGGGGGGACTTGATGCCAGCTTCGCTCCGCTTGGCGCGCCGACGCGGCGCGCCTGTCCTGTTCGCCCTGGCGGCCGCGTCTATGGTCCTGAACGGCGCGGGATGCGCCTCCAACAAAGAGCTGGCCGCGTCCGCGGCCCCGGACTACGAGGACTCCTTCTCGGCGCGCGACTACGGATACGTGCGACCCGCCCTGGACGTGCGGGTGCTCGGTGAAGGGAAGGGCTCACACCGCCGGGGCGGCGCCGCCTCCACCTATGCCGGCGGCCCCGACCTCTGGGACCGGGTGCGCGCCGGGATGCAGCTGGCCCATTACGCCGACCCCCGCATCGATGCCAAGGCGGAGGCCTTCCGCCGCGATCCCCAGTATCTGGCCAAGCTGTCGCAACGGGCCCGTCCCTATCTGCACGTCGTGATCGGCGAGATCGAGCGGCGCGGCCTGCCCGCGGAGCTTGCGCTCCTGCCCCACGTGGAGAGCCGATACAACCCCGCTGCCACGTCGCCTAAGGCGGCCGCGGGGATGTGGCAGTTCATCCCCTCCACCGGTCGCATCATGGGGCTGCGGCAGGACCACTGGCATGATGACCGCCGGGACCTGCTGGCCTCGACCCGGGCGGCCATGGATTACCTGCAACAGCTCAACCGGCGCTTTGGTGGCGACTGGGAGCTCGCCATGGCCGCCTACAACTGCGGTCCCGGGCGAGTCGAGTCCGCCCTCGTGGCCAATCGGCTCCGCGGCAAGCCGACCGACTTCTGGTCCCTCGATCTGCCGACGGAAACGGAGAACTACGTCCCCCAGATCCTGGCCGCGGCCCGTCTGGTCGCTGAGCCCGCCAAATATGGCCTGAGACTGCCACCGGTCCCAAGCACGCCCCAGCTCGAGCTGGTGCGCACCCAGGGTCCAGTGGACCTGGCCCGCGTGGCCCAGGCCAGCGGGGTGACCCTCGCCGAGCTACAGCGGCTGAACCCCGGGCTCAAGCAGGGCCAGACCGCACCGGACGGCCCCGGTCGTCTGCTGGTTCCCGCGGGCTACGGAAAGCAGATCACCGCCAAGCTGGCCTCCGCTCAGGTCGTGCCCGCGGTGCCCCCGGCCGGGTCGATCCGGTCGGCCGTGTCGACGCTTGCGGGGGCGGAGCGCCCGGCGCCCGTCCAGCGACTCCCGGTCGCGGGCGAGGGTCGGGCCTATCTGGTCAAGGCTGGCGAGAGCCTGGACTCCATTGCCCGTGCGCAAGGCATGGAGTCACAAACCCTGGCGGATTTCAATGGGATGCTGGTCCGGGAGCCCCTGCTCCCGGGACAGACCCTGCGCATCCCCGGGGCGTCCTCCGGCCCGGTCACCGCTCACCGGGTGAAGAAGGGCGATTCCCTGGGCGGCATCGCCCGACGCTACGGGGTCACCATCGGCGAGCTCAAACGCTGGAACCAGCTCGGCACCAACGAGGTGCGCGCCGGCGACGTGATTCGCATCCTCAAGGGCGCGGGCTAGGGGCTTACCCCACAGGCGTCGGCCATGTCCTGCTTCGGCCGCCCGGGCATCGGGTCCGGCCCATCTCGATCGCGGGACACCTTGATCCCCGGCCCTGGCGGACCGACCTTGGCGGTGTCTGTCCTCACCCCGAGCGCCGCGCCCCATGGACTCCGACATCCTGGATCTGGACACCCCCAATGAGCGACCCGAAGGCGAGACACGCCAGCGCCTGGAGCGCACCACCGGCACCGCCCTGGTGCGGGCGCGGCTGGACCTAAGCTGGCGGAGCGCCCTCGCGCGACATTGCGACAGCCTCGTTGCCCCCAAGCTCAACCTTTGGCGGGACCTGTTCCCCCCCCAGATCGAGCAGGGGCTCTTCGATCAGCCCCGAGGCCACATGATCGAGGCGACATTCGGCCCGGGCGAGCTGGTTGCCCCCTGGCGGCCGGACGCCCAGGCTCGGGTACGCAATCACCAATTCAATCGACTCTACGGCGGACGTGGCTATGTCCAACCCAGGGTCGGGCGCTTCTACCCGCGGGCCATCCTCCAGGATCTGGACGGGGTCTTCCGAGCCGATCATCACCCCTGCCGACTCACCCAGGTGGACGGGGAGCGCATCAATGTTGACTTCAATCACCCGCTGGCCGAACGGCCCCTGCGGCTTAGGGTCAGCATCGAGGAGATTTGGGCCCAGGGCGAGGAGCGCGGCGGACGCTGCAACGAGGTCGCTGAGCTGATCACGGCCAACGGCCCCGGCATGCAGGCCCGCTGGCGCGACCTGCCCACGGACTTCTGGTCCGACCAACCCTTCCGGCGCCGGGACCCGCGCCCGGACCCTGAGTTCTATCGGGAGCCACGGCTGGTGGACCACCTGGACCGGGTGGCCATCGCCCAGATCCAGGGGCTCTACGGGCGGCTGGTCCCGGCTGGCTCACGCGTCCTCGACCTGATGTCGAGCTGGCACTCCCACCTGCCGGGGCCCCTTGCCGCCGGATCGGTGGTGGGCCTGGGTCTCAACCGGGCGGAGCTTGAGGCCAACCCGGCGCTCGGCGACCGCGTGGTCCAGGACCTGAATGACGAGGGGCGACTTCCCTTCCCAGACGGGGACTTCGACGCGGTGGTCTGCACCGCCTCGGTGGAGTATCTGGTGGATCCCTTCGCGGTCTTCCGCGAGGTCGCGCGGGTCCTGAGGCCGGGCGGCGTCTTCGTCGTGACCTTCTCCAATCGCTGGTTCCCCCCCAAGGCGATCGCCATCTGGGAGGGCATACACGAATTTGAGCGCCCGGGCCTGATCCTTGAGTACTTCGCCGAATCCGGGGCCTTCCGTGACCTGGAAACCTGGTCGCTGCGCGGCCTGCCGCGGCCCGCGGACGACAAGTACGCCGATCAGTTGGCCCAGTCAGACCCCCTCTATGGGGTCTGGGGCTACCGGGATTGAGCGCCGTGGACGGGGTGGATCCCTACGCCTACCTCCAATCGGCGGCCGGCCGTCTGGATCGGATGGAGAAGGCCGATCTCGATCGGCTCCTTGATGACCTGGAATATCTCTACGAGGTCATGGACCCGGAGCTCCAGCCACTCGCCGATGGGGTCATGGAGCGGGCTCGGGCCCGTCTCGCGGCCCTGGGACGGCCCTGATCCTCTGACCAACCCACAGATCCAGATCACTCGGAGACCCATCCCATGGACCAAGCCAAGAACGTGCTCGGCGAGCCCCTGGAGACCTGCTCCGAGCGACCCAAGACCGGCTTCACCCGCAGCGGAAGCTGCGAGACCGGCCCCGAGGACCTTGGCTCCCACACCGTCTGCGCCCAGGTAACCCGAGAGTTTCTGGATTTCAGCCGCGGTCGTGGCAACGATCTCAGCACCCCGGTGCCGGCGTTCGGCTTCCCGGGACTCAAGCCCGGAGATCGCTGGTGCCTGTGCGCCGCCCGCTGGCAAGAGGCCCTGGAGGCCGGTGCCGCCCCGCGGGTGGCCCTGCGCGCGACCCACCAGCGGGCCCTGGAGGTGGTGAGCCTCTCGGATCTTAAGTCCCACGCCCTGGACCTTTCCTGATCCGTGATCGGTTCACTGGACCCATCTCGAAAGGGTTCACATCACCGGCACTCGCGTCGAGCGGGCATTCGCCGGGGGGCCCGCCAAGCGATAGCGCCTTGTAACCGGCTCTGGGCCAGCGCCGGGGGCACAACCACGGGGGGCAGGACTTGCGGATCCAGCACGGCGCCGCTGGCTGTATCGGCGTCGCAGGGTGTATCGGCTCGGCTTGTCCATGTCTGGGGCCAGGCGTCGGGCCCATTGAGCGGAGAGATTCCGTGGTCAGCGGAGACTCGAGCTTAGCGATGAGCGCCCCCGTTTGGGTGCGGCTGACTGCACTGGTGCTGGCCCTTCCCGGCTGTCCGGTGCTCGCCCAGGGAGTGGGCGCTTCCCTCTACAAATGGCAGGACGCCCAGGGACAGGTCCATTACAGCGATCGCCCCCCGGCGGGTCCCACAACCCCGGTGGAGCGCTACGCGCTGCCCGCCCAAACCCCTGGAGTGCCGAGCGCCGAAGGGGACTACTACTCGGTCGAGAACCAGGCGAGGCGCCTGGAGCAAGCGCGTGTGGAGCGCGAGGCGGCCCGCGCGGCGAAGGAGCGGCAACGGCAGGAGGATGAACGCCACGCCGCGGAGCTGGAGGCCCTGCGCAACCCTCCGGAAGCCCCCGCGCCTCCAGTCTACGGATACCCCGTCTACACGCTGCCCTTCCCGCCCCGGTGGCCCCCGTATCCGCACCATCCCTCCCATCGACCGCACCCGCCGCACCGACCCCATCCGCCACCTGAGCGGCCCAGGGAGTCGAAGCCCGAGGCGCGGCCTGGGGCTGCCCTGCTGCCATGGCGTCGCTGATCAGCGCCGTCTCGGCCCCTGCGAGTTCGGTGTCGAGCCGCGGCGCCGGCGGCGGAAACGCGCGGGTGCTGGGGCGGCTGCTGGGCGCCGGTTTGCTGCTTTTCAATGCGTCCGCCTACCCGGTAGAGCCAACGGAGCCCGGTGCGGGTCCTGTCTACGAAGTCAGACCCATCGGTTGGGTGCGGAAGGCGCAGGGCAAGACCACCATCGAGTTGGACAAGCGGCTCCAGGCGGGTTTGCTCGGGGTGGAGGAGCTGGAGGCGATCTGGGTCCTGTACTGGTTCGACCGCAACGATACCCCCCAGGCTCGCGCGACCCTGCAGGTCCACCCGCGCGGGGATCCCGGGAATCCGCTTCGGGGCGTGTTTGCCACGCGGGCACCGGTTCGGCCGAACCTGATTGCGCTTAGCCGCTGCCGGGTGATCAGGGTTCGCGAGAACGTCATCGAGATCGACGGGATCGACGCCTGGCCAAACACGCCGGTGCTCGACATCAAGCCCTAGCCTGCAGAGGCGGCAAGTACCAATAGTGGGGCGCCTCGTCGCGTCTTGGGGCCTGGCTCCGAGACCCGCCGGTGTCGAACGCCCTCAGCGCCCGGACTGATTTGGCGCGCTGCCTTGGGGTGGGCCCATCATGATTCCGGGCCCATTGCCCCACTGGTGCATCTGCTGCCATTGCTCCGGGGTCCAATTGCCCATCATGCCGGGGCCGTAGCCCCAGCGGCGCATCTGCTCCCAGTGCTGCCGGCGCTGTTCCGGCGTCCAGTTGTACATCATCCCAGGCCCCATCATGCCCGGCCCCATCATCGAGGGGCCGGTGAAGTCCCGTACGGAACCGGTAAGCCCCGTCGCGTCGTTTGTTGGATTTGCCGAGCCGCCGGCCGCGGCTGCGACCCTGTCGATGCCGCCAAACCCCAGCAGCAGCAAGGCCGCGGTCGCGATTAGGACCCTGGTCATGCTCGTGTTCATTGTGACCCTCGCTGATTCGGACAACGGACGCCGCGGGATGCGGTGCCCTCTGCGGATGGTCGGGCAGGATCCATGCCATGGGAGCCGCGAGGGACATGAGCGCTCGTCTGCCCTGGAGCCGGAACCGCTCGGGCCTTGCCCGAAGTCCTTGTCCCGTCCGCTGGTGGGCATTGCGCGGCCTCCCAGAGCGTTCCCCGACCCCCGGGGGGTTCCGACTGGGTCAATCCAACCAGCGCAGACCCGCACCCAGGGGGCCGCTGGTGGTATTCAACCGGCCGTGCCGGGGCGCCGGGGTCTGGGCGCGCGCGATTAGGTCATCGACGCCCATGGCACGGGTCTTGCCGCCAGATGCCCAGGGGTCCAGAGCGACGCCCTAACTTGCTACCGTAAACAGGAGACTGAAGATGAAGAAGATCATCACCGTTGGTCTGCTCGCCCTGGCGAGCACAATGGTCGCCGCCGCGCCCGTGTACACGCCAGGCAGCCACGCTTCACAGTACAGGACGGCGTGGAGCCACCCCGACTCGAGCGGGGGTGGCGCCAGTCACACCTCGTCGACGGCCGGGCTCACGTCACTCGATCAATTCGAGCAGGGAGACCCCGATGAGGCCCCGAACCTGGCTTCCATGGGGGTCGCCGCCCATCCGCAGCCCGCGGGCTCTGCCATGACCTCCCTACAGCAGTTTGAGAGAGGCGATCCGGACACGACCCCCGGCGGCTGAGCCGTCGGGGCGACGCGCCCTCTCCCGCCGAGGTGTTGCCAGTCTGGCAGCGAGGCCGCTGCCAGCGCCCCGGCGCATCTTCCCCACCGCAGATACCGCCCGGGACCGGGTCCCGGGCGAGGTTCCTTTGCACCCTTTCAGGGGCCTGCGGCGGGCCCTGCCCACCCCTAACCCCCAGCCAGTCGACGCCCGCGTCGCGGGATGGACGTTCGCCGCGGGATCTCCGCCACCCTCCTCCGGGGGGCGCCAACCAAAGTCCGTGGAGGGTGGTGCGCTACAACCAGATCCCTGGGGTATTTGGACCAGGATCACCCGCGCACACCCGTTGCACTTCGAGGGCTCTCGAAAAAACAATCCCTTGTCGATGGCTCGCCCGTTGCAATCCCCGGTGCAGGCGATCGGGCGACCCCGGCGAAGGGGCATGGCCCCTGGCCAGCCGGCGAGGTTGGTGTCCTGGTCGCACCTAACCAACTGAAGCGGAGAAAGCCATGAACGCACGACGTCGTCTCACCTGTTCCCTGACCGCCATTGGTCTGCTTGGACTCCTGGGGTCCGCGGCGGCGGCCTCCCAGGTCGCTGGGTCTCCCGCACAGGCCGTCGAGCCGACGCCCGGCGCAGCCGTGCCGCCCGCTCAAGGACCCTGGGACCCCTGGGACGAGATGCATCGCATCCAGGAGGGCATCGATGCCTTGTTCGCCGAGAGCTGGGCGCGAATCCAGGCCGCGACAGGTGGCGCGCAGCCGATCCTTGCGGAACCCCCCGGGGATGAGATCACGTTCAAGGAGGAGCCCAACGACTACCGGATCACCGCCGCCTTCCCGGGTGTGAAGGAGAGCGACCTGAAGGTGTCCCTCGAAGGCCGGCAGCTGCGTATCTCCGCGCAACGCGAGGTGCAGGAGGAGGATAGGGTCGATGGAGGCCGGGTGGTGCGCGAGGAGGACTACGAAAACAGCATCCAGCGGGCCTTCACCCTGCCGGGTCCAGTGGATGCCTCCAAGATGCACTCCCAGTTCGCCAACGGTGTCCTGACGGTCACCATACCGAAGGCGCCGACCTGAGATGTGAGGCTGCCTTTCGGTGCCTCGCCCGGCTACGCGGCCGGGGGGAAGGCGCCAGGACCCGGCGCGGCCCCCCGCCCCGATGCCGGGGGGCACCTCCACCGGCGCGTGCTCAACGGGTTCTCGCCCGCGAGCCCAGCCCTGTTCTGGCGCCTGCTGCAGGAGGTGGATCGGCTCGGCGGGGCGCACGAGCCTCCTGCTGGCCCCCGCCGGTCGGTCCCCGCCGGTCGCGATGGAGCCGCCCTGTGGGCTGCCCCGCGTTTCTGGGCCGCGATGGACGGACGTCTCCTGAGGGGCGACGCGCTGGTCCTGAAGGGCTAGGGGACCGCCGCCCCGCGTCGGGCCGAGGCTGGTGTCCGGGCGCGCCCCCGCGCCGCCCTGCGCCAGGCAGTGGAACGCGGCGCCGGACGCACCGCCATTGTCCTGGAGATCCTGTTTGGTCGGTCGCGATGTCCCACCCGATGCGGGGTGGACAGTGTTGAGGCGCTGACGTGGCTGACCCAAGGGCACGATGCATGCGGCCGCTCCGAAGGTTTGGATCGCGCGGCGCGCGGCCCTTGGCGCGCCCATTGCGAAGTCTTCCATCGTGGGCACGATCGCCGCAGACCAGAGGACCACAGCCATGCACGGGGAGGACATCCCTGGTCTGCAACCGGTCGAGGCGTCATCGCTCGCGCGGCGAGGGGGTGCAACCAGTCCGTTTATCGGCCGCGGCGTCGAGCTGCGGGCATTGTTTGGCGCGCTTGACCGTG
>JBLMWY010000141.1:0-2778 GCA_050257475.1 Bdellovibrio bacteriovorus | reverse complement strand
GGTCGGGTCCGACGCCATGGGGGTCGGGTGGGCCGGCTTTTCCTCGAAGGCTTGGATGCGCCCGTCTGAATCCGCGGCGATGACGCCAAAGCCGCGGGCATCGGCGAGCGGCACTGGCAGTGAGGCGATGGTCACATCGGCGCTCATCTCCTTGTGGAAGGCCACCATCTGGCGGATGTCCATGCGGTAGATGTGGTCGGCTCCGAACACCGCCACCAGGTCCGGGCGGTGCTCTTCGATCAGATTGATGTTCTGGTGGACCGCATCCGCGGTGCCTTGGAACCAGTGCTCGCCGGTGAGCATCTGGGGCGGCACCACGGTGACGAACTGGTTCTGGAACAGCGGCGAGATGGTCCAGGCCTTGCGGACATGCTCGATCAGCGCCTGCGACTTGTACTGGACCAGCAGATAGATGGTCTGGATCTGGGAATTGACCAGGTTGCTCAGCACGAAGTCGACGATGCGGTAGCGCGCGCCGAAGGGGACCGAGGGCTTGGAGCGTGCCGCCGTCAGGGGCTGGAGCCGTGAGCCCTGGCCGCCGGCCATCACGAAGGCGATGATACGATCGGTCTGCATGGTTCCTCCGCGAGCCCCATCCGGGGCGCTGTGATGTTTGGCCGGACGCTCGATCGGCAGATCAGGGGCGTCGAGACCCTGGGGTCTCCGCGCCCTGTCGAGGCAGGTCTCCACCGGCTCGGGGTGCCTCGCACCCGAGAATGGTACGGCAGTTTTCCGCGACTTGCCTGGGGTGCCAGACGGCTTCTTGACTCAGCGCAGCGAAGTCGCGGTCAGACCACACACTCATGGGGCTCCTCGGCCTGACGGCGCTCGCCGAGGTCAGCCGGATGCCCACGGTTTGGCCCCAACCGGCTAGACTGTCGGCCTTCCAAGGCCTGGGCGCTAGCCGAGGGTGCAAAGGGCCCAAGCGACTGAGGTAAGACCCATGAGCGACCCCATGAAGAAGGTTCCGCGCCGCCCGGTGATCCTGATCATCCTGGACGGCTTCGGCTCCAACCCGAGCAAGGCCCATAACGCCATCGCCCTTGCCAAGACCCCGAACCTCGACCGCTATCTCGCCTCCCACCCCCACTGTGCCTTGCATGCCTCCGGTGCCTCGGTGGGCCTGCCGGACGGGCAGATGGGCAACTCCGAGGTGGGGCACATGACCATCGGCTCCGGCTGTGTCGTGCGCCAGGACCTGGTACTGATCAACGACGCCATCGCCGACCGCAGCTTCTACCGGGAGCCCGAGCTCCTGGACGCGGTGCGCGCCGCCGCCGCCTCGGGTCGTCCGGTGCATCTGACGGGGCTGGTCTCCGATGGGGGTGTGCATAGCCACGTCCGCCACCTGGTGGCGCTAATCAAGCTGTGCAAGCGGGAGGGCGCCTCCCCCATGGTGCACATGATCACCGACGGCCGCGACACGCCGCCCCGCTCGGCCCTGAACTATCTCAACTGCCTCAACGAGGCCCTGGAGGCCACGGGCGGGCGCTTCGCCACGGTCATCGGCCGCTACTACGCGATGGACCGTGACAACCGCTGGGATCGCACCGAGCTGGCCTGGCGGGCCATGGTGGACGGGGAGGGACGGCGCGCGCCCACGGCGCGAGCCGCCATCGAGGCGGCCTACGCGGCGGACGAGGACGACGAGTTCATCCGTCCCACCGTCCTGGACGGGGCCGAGCCCATTCGCGACGGCGACCAGGTGATCCACTTCAACTTCCGCAAGGACCGCCCCCGCCAGATGGTCTCCGCCTTCTGCCGCAAGGACTTCGACAAGTTCGACCGGCGCGGCGTCACCGGGGTCAAGGTCACCTGCATGATGGAGTACGACCCCTGGTTCGGGCTGCCCTTCGCCTTCGACCACGACACCCCCAAGGTCACCCTGGGCAAGATCCTGAGCGACAATGGGCTGCCGCAGTTCCACGCGGCCGAGACCGAGAAATACGCCCATGTGACCTTCTTCTTCAACGGTGGTCGCGACGACCCCTTTCCCGGCGAGGAGCGGCTCCTGATCCCATCGCCGAAGGTCGCCACCTATGACCTCAAGCCCGAGATGAGCGCCCCGGAGCTGGCGTCCGCGGTGGTGGACGTCCTGAAGAGCCGCGCCTTCCCGTTCATCGTGGTCAACTTCGCCAACGGCGACATGGTGGGCCATACCGCGGTGCGCGAGGCGGTGATCGAAGCGGTTGAGGTGCTGGACCGAGAGGTGGGGCGGGTCCTGGACACGGCGGTGGAGAGCGGCTACTCGGTGATCCTCTCGGCCGACCACGGCAACTGCGACGAGATGGTGGACCCGGTGACGGGAGACCCCCACACCCAGCACACCACCTACCCGGTGCCTTGCCTGGTCGTCGACGAGGTGCCTTGGCGGCTGTCCACGGGCGGGGGCATCAAGGACCTCGCCCCCACGGTGCTGAGCCTCATGGGGCTACCGATCCCGCCCGAGATGCACGGGCGCTCCTTGCTCCTGGGACCGGCCACGGTTTGATGGAGCGACACCGCCGGTGGGCGGATCAGGGCTGGGCCCCGCGGGTGCCCAGGTTTGACCGGGCGCGCCGGTATGGGTAGCTTGGCCGCTTTCCACCTGGACCGGAGCATCGATGGGGCCTTACCTGGACCTGCTGAGCGACGTCGTGGACCATGGTGTCGACAAGTCAGACCGCACCGGTGTGGGCACCCGCTCGGTGTTCGGGCGCCAGGTACGGTTTGATCTGGGCGCCGGCTTTCCGCTGGTCACCACCAAGCGGATCCATTTGAAGAGCCTCATCCATGAGC
>JBLMWY010000140.1:0-5394 GCA_050257475.1 Bdellovibrio bacteriovorus | reverse complement strand
GGAGATCTACCCGCGGGCAGGCGTACCGAGCGGCAGCGCCTACGCGGCCTCCAGCGTTATCCACTATGTCATCGTGGCCCTGGCCTTCTTCCTGGCCCTGGGCTTTCTGGGGGTGAGCCTGACCCAGGTGACGGTGCTCGCGGGTGCCCTGGGGGTCGGACTCGGCTTCGGCCTCCAGGGCATCGTGCACAACTTCGTCTCGGGGCTCATCCTGCTCTTCGAGCGGCCCATCCACGTGGGCGACGCGGTCCAGGTGGGCGCGCTCCAGGGGTGGGTAAGGCGCATCGGCATCCGCGCCAGCGTGATCCGCACCGTGCAGGGGGCCGAGATCATAGTCCCCAACTCCCAGCTCACCTCCGAGCAGGTTACCAACTGGACCCTCAGCGACCAGCAGCGGCGCATCGATCTGCCCGTGGGTCTCAGCTATGGCGCTGACCCAAGCCGTGTGATCGCGCTTCTGGAGGGGGTGGCCCGGGCCCATCCGCGGGTCCTGAAGAACCCGTCACCCCAATGTCTCTTCATGAGCTATGGGGACAGCTCAATCAACTTCGAGCTGCGCGCTTGGACCGATTATGCCATCTGGATCCAGGTGCAGAGCGAGCTCACGGCCGCCATCTACGACGCCGTCTACGCGACCGGGATGTCCTTCCCCTTCCCTCAGCGGGAGGTCCGGCTGCTCTCGGATCCGCCCTCGCCACTCGGTGGCGTCGGCGGCGCAGCGGACAAGTCAGGCAACGATTGATCCCTATAACCCAGGCCCTTAGGGGAAGCGGTGCCATGCCAACCATCACCCGAGTTGGGGACCGGCTGATCGATTGCGCGTCCCGTCCGGCCAATGCAAGGGCCGTGTCTCTTGGAAGGCGCACGGCGCCGACCCGTTGATCGGGCGGAACAGGGGTTCGCGACGAGCCGCCGCTTGTCGCGAACTGTCAAGCGTAGGGCCGGCGCGGGCGACTATGATGCCGCGGGTCCAAGGAGGCCGCCCCCCTGCCCAACACTCCGTCCTGCGTTATCAACGGGGAGACCAATGACGCGAAACATGACCTTCAAAGCCGGGTTGTCGATCGCCCTGGCCGGTGCATCACTCACCGCCGCCCTACCCGCGGCCGCGCAGGTGGATCCCTTCGACGGCAATTGGCATTTCGCCGTGACGCCCTACCTGTGGCTGCCCAACGTCAACGCCAATCTCGACCACTATTTCCCGCGCCTCCAGACCAACCGGCTCCAGACGGAGATCGGACCCAACAGCTATCTGGAGAACCTGGAGTTTGGCCTCCTGGTGACCGGTGAGGTGCGCAAGGGGCCCTGGTCGGCCTTCACCGACCTCATCTACCTGGACTTCGGGAACCAGGAGACCAAGGCGCGGGACATCATCGGCCCTCGGGGTCGTGAGCTATTCGATCTCGGGGTCCAGACGGAGACGGATCTGAGCTCCACGGTCTGGACCCTGGCCGGGGCCTACACGGTCATCCAGAAGCCCGAATTCAACCTGGATGTCCTGCTCGGGTTCCGCTATCTGGGGTTGGATACGGACGTCAGTTGGGCGTTCGTGCGGGATTCCGCCTTGCCGGAGCTCGACCTCATAAGGGCCGGCAGCGTCTCCGAGAACAAGGAGAACTGGGACGCCATCGCGGGGGTCAAGGGACAGATCGGTTTCGCAGGCACGTCTTGGTTCATGCCCTATTACCTGGATATTGGCACGGGCGACTCCGACTGGACCTGGCAGGCCCTGCTGGGTGTTGGCTACCGATTCGATTGGGGCAACGTGAACCTGTCGATCCGCAGCCTCTCCTATGATTTCGACAGGGACAACACCGACCTGCGATTCACTGGGCCAGCACTTGGGGTCAGCTTCGTTTGGTAACGGACCGGGACGGGCTTGTCCAGCCTCGACCCGGGCAGCCCACGCCGGCGCAATCGGTTGGCACTGGCCGACCGCGATCAATGGCCCGAATCGAGCCACAGACCTGGAGACTGATGATGACCACACGCCGCGAGCTCCTGACCGTCGCTGCTACCCTGGCCCCTTTGGCCCTGGCCCTCCGGGGTGCCCAAGCTACCGAGGGGAAGGGCGGGCAGCAAGCCGATTTTCTCTTCGTTCAGAACGCCCGCTCCATCACCCACAAGGACGGTCGCCTGACCCTGCATGGGATCAACCCCGTGACCATCCTGTTCTCCGACCGTCCGGAGCGCATCGCCGGGCACATGACCACCGCGCGGTTCGTGCCCTTTTGGAGCGAGGGCAGCCAGAGTTTCCTGCTGGACCCGCCCAATGCGACCATCTCCTTCCTGGAGCACAGGGAGATGGAGGACGCGGTGGTGGTCTTGCAGGACCCCAAGCTCGATGGGGAAGACCTGAGCTACGAGGTCCGGGTGCTGGAGGGGACGCTGCCGGAGAAGGGTGGCGCGGCCTCGGTCTTCATCGACATCATCGGGATGCCCCTGACACCCATGTCCTACGCGGGTGTCGCTCGGCGCACCTGGCGCCGTGCCGTCATCTACTGAGGTCCGATAAATGGGGACCACACGAACCCAGTCCGCGTTCCGGCCCGTTGCGCTGGTGCTTGCCTCGGCCTCGCTCCTCGGCCTTGTGGGCTGCGGTGCGGGAGGATTCTCCCAGGAGGGTGTCGCGAGCAACGACTTCCTGAACCGCATCCAGCAGAATTGCGGGAAGCTCACCGTCGGGCATCAGCCCATCGGTTGGCTGCTGAGTGCGAGCAGCACCGACACGACCTTCGTGGATGCTGCCAGCAAGCTCTACTCCGGCCAGTTCTCCAAGGCCGACTTCGAGGGCTATCTGAGCTCCTTCTACCCGGGCGGCACCAGCCAAGCGACCCTGGACTGCATCTACGGACAACTCTGATCCGGGCGATTCGCCCGGAAGGCGGACGGCCTGGTTCGCCCAGGCCGGCTGCCTGATCCCGCCGCTCGGGCCCGCAAAGGGGGGCTCGCGAGCTGGCGGGTGATCCCCTGCATCCCGACCCAAGGGGCAGGACCGTAATCCACTCCCAAGCCATTGTCCCTACCCGTGATCCCGATCCTTCAGGAGATACACCCCATGCATCGCGTGCAATCCAAGACCCACCAGGTTCGCATCCCCACCATGCTGAGCGCGGCCGGCGCCGCCCTCGCCTTGGCCGGGGTGCTCACGGCGGGGGCCGCCCGCGCCGCCGATACGGGCGCCCGCCCCCATGCCGAGGGCAAGTACGACACCGTCACCGAGACCTACGTGGTCGTGGAGGGTGATGATCTCTTCGCCATCAGCGAGCGGTTCAAGGTCCCCGTGGATGCACTGAAGACCCACAACAAGCTGGAGTCCGCCACGGTGAAGCCAGGCCAGAAGCTGGCGGTGGGCTCGGCTCACGCCCAAAAGTCCGCCTCCCACCAGGCCGCCAGCAAGAAGCCCATCTCCAAGATGACCTGCGAGGAGTTCGTGGGTCTCGACGAGAGCTTCCAGCCCAAGGCGGTCTATTGGGCGATGGCCTACGGCAGCAAGGGCCAGCCGGAGGCCGAGGCCGTGGAGGTGGACGGCGTCGAGAAGGTTGTCCCCTTCGTCATCGAGGAGTGCAAGAAGGCCCCCAAGGAGACCTTCTGGCAGAAGGTGCAGGCCCAGTGGAAGAAGATGGAGCAGAAGCTCTGACCCAGGCGGCTCGGCGTGGCCGACCATCCGGCCGTGCCCGATGGTCTCCAAGGGTCGCGCCCGGCCCAACCAGGGGGCGTGACGCCGACCTTGGAGCGAGTGATCGAAACCAGAGCGAGGTGAAAGATGCATCGAGCGATACTCACAAGACCGGCGTTGGGCGCCCTCGCCGCTATGTTGCTAACGGCGGGCGCGGCGCAGGCGCGGGAGCACGTTTTTGCGGCGCTACCGGCTGGCGTTGATGCCTATATCTACGGTTACCCGCTGGTCACCATGGAGATGACCCGCCGGGTGATGACCAATGTGGCGAGTCCCCTTGGGACCCGGGCGCCCATGGGCGAGTTTGTGCGCATGCGGGAGTATCCGACCGCCGCGTTTCGCGACGTGACCGCGCCCAACGCCGACACCCTCTACACCACCGCTTGGGTCGACGTCGGCCAGGAGCCCTGGGTGCTGAGCCTGCCCGAGATGGACGGCCGCTACTACCTGTTCCCGATGCTAGACGCCTGGACCGAGGTCTTCGAGGTCCCGGGCACACGCACCACGGGTACCGGTCCCCAGACCTATGCGATCACCGGCCCCGGCTGGAAGGGTGAGTTGCCCGCAGGCGTGAAAGAGTACAAGTCGCCGACCGCCCTGGTTTGGCTGCTGGGCCGCATCTACTGCACCGGGACGCCCGAGGACTACGCGGCCGTCCACAAGCTGCAGGATCAAATCACGCTTGTCCCCTTGAGCGCCTACGCCAAGCCCTACACCCCCGCGCCCCACAAGGTCGACTCGTCCATCGACATGCGAACCGCCGTGCGGGAGCAGGTCAATGCCCTGAGCGCGGATGCCTACTTCACCCTGCTCGCCAAGCTGATGAAGGACAATCCCCCCAGCCCGGCCGACGCGCCGATCATCGAGAAGATGGCCAAGCTCGGGATCGTCGCCGGCGAGCCCTTTGACGGCAGCAAGCTGGGCCCGGTTGCGAGGGAGTCGTTCGACCTGGTGCCCAGGATCGCCCAGGAACGGATCATGCTGTGGCTCAAGGAGGGCGTCCTGTTCGGCGATATGAAGATGGAGAACGGTTGGGCGTTCACCACCAAGACGGGGCTCTACGGCACCAACTACCTCCAGCGCGCCCTGATCACGGCCATCGGGCTCGGCGCCAATCGGCCGGAGGATGCGGTCTATCCCACCTCGGAGGGCCCCTCCCTACTCGGCTCCTATAGCGGGCAGAAGAAGTATCTGATGCATTTCCCCAAGGGGCAGCTCCCCCCCGTGAACGGATTCTGGTCCCTCACCATGTACGACAAGGATTACTTCTTCGTGGAGAACCCGCTTAGCCGCTACAGCATCAGCCCCCGGCAAGACCTCAAGGCCAACGCCGATGGCTCGGTGGATCTGTACATCCAGAATGAAAGCCCGGGCGAGGACAAGGAGTCGAACTGGCTGCCCGCACCCAAGGACCAGTTCATCCTCATGCTGCGGATGTATTGGCCGAAGGAGAAGGCCCCTTCGATCATCGACGGCACCTGGAGGATCCCAGCCGTGAAGGCGATTGACTAACGGCCATGGCGCCCGCGCCACCCCTGAATAGGAAAGCGGCGGCGGGCGCCGCCTATTGGCCGGGGCCAGCCCAGGCGGATGTGCTGAGCTACGGAGCCGACGTGACGCTGTATCGGGGCCACCTCGGTCTCGGGGGGCTTTCGCCTGGCCTCTGCTCTGGCCGGCGGCGCTTGCGCATCTGGTCCTCACCGCGCCCCTGGCCC
>JBLMWY010000139.1:0-4079 GCA_050257475.1 Bdellovibrio bacteriovorus | reverse complement strand
CGAATTTGGCCTTGAGCAGGGCGATGACGTTGGCGATATAGGCCTCGCGCTCGGCGCGCTTGTCGCCCAGGAGCTGGGCGATGCGCCGGTAGGCATCCGGCTCCAGGCAGCGCAGGGCCAGGTCCTCCAGCTCCCACTTGACCTGCCACATGCCCAGCCGATTGGCCAGTGGGGCATAGACCCGCTGGGTGTCCCGGGAGATCTTGGCCCGCCGCTCGGGCTCTAGGTCCTTGATGGCGCGCATCAGGTGGACACGCTCGGCGAGCACCACCAGCACCACCCGCACGTCCTCGGCGATGCCGAGCAGGAGGCGGCGCAGGTTCTCCTCGTGCTCGTGCTGGTCCTTGGCGGCGATGATCGACTCCACGTTGGCGATCTGGCCGATGCGGGCCAGGTCCCCCACCATGCGGGCGATGCCGGGACTGAAGCGGCCCGCGATCTGGGCCTCCGTCAGATCCCCCTCGCCCAGGCAGCCGTTCAGCAGGGCGGCGATCACCGTCTCGTGGTCCATCCCGAGACGGGCCAGGATGTCGGCGGTGGAGAGGACATGCCGGACCTGGGTCTCGCCGGTGTCGATGCGCCGCCCCCCCCGGCAGCGGGTGAGGGCCGCGCAGGCCCCGGCAATCAGCTTGAGCTCATCGGTCGGGTAATTGGCGATCAGGTTGTCGAGCCAATGACGGATCGCGGCGTCGTCGCCGCTGTCCTGGTCGGGGAGGTTGTAGCTGGGCTTGACCATAGCTGCTGGAATCGTGTGACCGCGATGCGTCACGGTCGCATCACGCGAGCCTGGGAATCCCCGGCGCGGGCCCCAGGGTCAGGCCGTTCGCCGTGTGCGCGCCCGGTGCCGGGAATGGCGTGCGGTGGCGGGCGTGCCCTGTGGTCGAGCTCTGATCATACCCGCGGGGGCACCAAGCGGACAGGCGGGGAACTCCCTAACCGGCGCCTTCAGGGCTCGATGGAAGACCTGGGCGGTCCCGTGCCGGACCAGGTCCCGTGTGACGGGTTCATGGGCGTGCGCTCGCGAACAGGGTCGGACGGCGCCCAACTGGGTCTGATCCCCATCCCGGCAACACGGCAGGCTCGCGCAAGGGCTTGACATCGCGGGCCTGCGGACCACCTTCCTCGCCAGGCGCTTGAGCTTGGAGGATAGAACGATGACAGAGATGCCGATTGCAGTGGTCACAGGTGCTGCCCGCGGTCTGGGCCTCGAGACCTGCCGCCAGCTCGCCGAGCTCGGTTATCGGGTGGTGCTCACGGCCCGACGGGAGGGCGACGGTCGCGCGGCGGCCGAAGCGCTCGCCGCGGAGGGACTCGATGTCCGCTTTCACCCGCTGGACGTAACCGATGGGGCCTCTGTCGGGCGGCTGCGCGATACGCTGAGGGACACCTTGGGGCGCGTCGATTGTCTGGTGAACAACGCCGGGATCTTTCCCGATCCCGAGCCCGGTAGCGGGGCCTCCAGCCTCTTCGAGGCCGACCTGGACGCCGTTCGTCGGGGATTGGAGACCAATACGCTGGGGGCGCTTCGGGTGTGTCAGGCGCTGATCCCGCTGATGGGCGGGCGGGGCAGGGTGGTCAACGTCTCCTCGGGTATGGGGCAGCTCAGCGAGATGAACGGCTGCTGTCCGGGGTATCGGCTGTCCAAGACCGCCCTCAATGCGCTGACGCGGATCCTGGCCGACGAGCTGCGTGACACCGATGTGAAGGTCAACTCGGTGTGTCCAGGCTGGGTGCGCACGGACATGGGCGGACCCCAGGCCACGCTCTCGGTGGCGGAGGGGGCTCGGGGTATCGTCTGGGCCGCGACCCTGCCGGATGAGGGCCCGAGCGGCGGATTCTTCCGCCACGGTGTGCCCATCGCCTGGTAGGTCGCCTGATCCCTGCATTGAACCCATCCCGGGGGAATCCGCCGGGCGCTTGACCCCTCCCCAGCCCCCGGGCGAGGGTCAGACCCTCGTCCCGAACGGATCTCGTTAACCCCGGCGTGCGTCCGCGGTTTCGGGGCCTCTTGGGCGTGCCTCGGAGCTCCCATTCAGGTCGCCGCGATCATGGGATGCATGGCGAAGGTCTGCTGGGCGATCTTGCCGTCACGCACGATGAGGGTATCGGTGCCCAGGGGGACGGCGCCTTTCACGCTCCAGACCAGGTATCCGAGGTCCTCGTCGACCTCGACGCGATTCAACGCGAAGCCCTCCCGAGCACCCACGGGCAGGCTGGCCAGGAAGCTCAGGAAGAATTCACGGATGGCGGGTCTTCCGCGGTAGACCGCCTGCGGGGTGAGGAATACCGCATCCTCATGGTAATCCGAGACGATGGCGTCGACCCCGCGGCCCTCGAGAAAGGCGTTGAGGTGTTGGTTGATGACCCGTTCGGTCTGATTGGCTCTTGTGCTCATGTGCTCTCTCCGCTTCAGGGGTGGGGCGGGACAGGGACGCCCCCTGCCCCGCTGTCGTAGGCGACCTCCGTCAAAACCCGCGCCATTTCGCTCGTCGGCGGGCCTCCGCGTCGCGCCGAAGGTCACTGAGTCCGAGCTGCTTCCCTCACCGCACCTTGAAGGCAGGCAAGATTCCCGAGCGATCTGAAGCAGGATCTTCCGGCGATCGCCTTAGAGATTGTGAATAAACCTGCGCGCCTCGATCGCGGCGTCGCGTGCTCGTTCGCTCCTCGCTACGGTTTCTTCACAATCCCTTAGGCCGCGGCGGCGCCCCGCTGCAGGGCGTGGACGTCCGCCGCGGTCAGCGGTCTGCCGCCGATCGCCAGCTCCCCCTGACTCACCTCCTCGAGGTACACCCAGGTGACGGAGCGCAGGTTCTCGCCCTCGACCGCGACGACGGCCTCGGTCAGCTTCTCGATCAGGTCCCGCTTCTGTTTGGGACTGAATACGCCTTGGATGAGCTTCACGTTGACGATTGGCATGGTGATGTCTCCATTGGTAGCAGAGTGCCGGTGGTGTCGTTGGCCTCCGGTGTGAGTAAGTCTGATTCAGGAGAGCGCCCACAGATACTTTCGATCCTGGAGCAAGCCACTACACTTTCTGGAGCTCTGAGCTACAGATTGCGAAGTCCCAAGAGGCGGGTTCGGCAACGCCTTGAGAGGTGACCGATGGACTATGCCCAGTTCTGTCCCGTCGCCAAGGCTACCGAGATACTGGGCGAGAAATGGACCCTGCTGATTGTGCGGGAGCTTCTGATGGGTGGCACCCGGTTCAACGAGCTGCAGCGGGGCCTGGGCCTGATCTCGCCTTCGCTATTGACCAAACGTCTCAAGGACCTCGAGCAGGCCGGGGTTGTCATCCGCAAGAAAATACCCGGCCAGCGCGGGCACGAATACCTGCTGACGGCGATGGGGCGGGAGCTGCTGCCCGTCGTCATGCAGTTGGGGGAGTGGGGCATGCGTTGGGCCCGTGGGGCCATGCCGGAGCAGGACCTGGACGTGGAGCTGCTCATGCTCTACCTGCAGCGCAGCATCAGGCCGGAGGCCTTGCCTGGTAAAGAGACCGTGGTTCGCTTCCGATTCTCTGACCTGAAGTCGTTGGGGGACTGGTGGCTCCTGATCAATGACGGAAGCGTCGACGTTTGCGTTCAGGACCCGGGAAGAGAGGTGGACATCTATTTCGGGACCGACCTACGGACGATGATCCAGGTCTGGATGGGTGACCTCTCGTATCGGGCGGCGATGGCCGATGGACGCATGAGGATTGTCGGGCCTTCGGCGCTGACCCGCGACATCAAGCGCTGGCTCGCCCCACATAGGCTGGCTGACATCCGCCCGGCGAGTGAGATCGCCCAGGCAAGCGCTGACTGACGGCGGCTCGTGTGTGGGGAAGGAGAGACCCCAGCGGAACCAAGATGATATTGGTTCCGCGCCTCCTCTGGTGTCTTCACCTGGTCAGGTTGCCTTCTCAACCGCGCCTCAGGGCCGGGGCATGCCGTGAATAGGTCCCTGCAGGCTCCGCGGCGTCATCCCTGGCGCGGAGGACACCGTCGAGCCGTGCCCAAGGCCCAGCGGCCGAGTCGCGACACGAATCGCCTCCTCCTTTGCGTGTGCCCAAGGGCTCGGCCCTCGGCAATTCCGGCTCA
>JBLMWY010000138.1:0-2566 GCA_050257475.1 Bdellovibrio bacteriovorus | reverse complement strand
GCCTCCCTCCTGCTCGGTCTGCTGCCGGCCTGGGCCTTCGACCTGATCGCCGTGGGGCGCGTCCCGAGCGCCGAGCCCATCGCGGCCGCCTGGGCCGGGGCCCTAAGCTGGAGCAGTCTCGGTGCCGGGCTGCTACCGGTGCTGCTGGTGGCCACCCTGGTCCTGATCCTCGGCCCCTGGGGCGAGGTCCGGCGCTCTGGACCCCTGGGCTGGCCGGCCCGCGCCGCTGCCGCTCTGGCTGATTCCATCACACGGCTGGACGGGGGCCTCCGCCGCTGGCCCGTGGCGGGGCTCTCACTCTTGGCGCTCGTGCTGACGTTTGCGGTGGGACTCGTGGTGGGCTCCTGAGCCCGTCACTGTCCTTGGGGCAGGGGAAGCCGCTTGAACCTCGGGCGAGCCAATTTGGGTCCGCACTTCCCGAACCGATTCGGTGGAACTGGAGACTAGGCGAGGCGCGGATCGTAGCCGAAGGGCTCCCTCAGGGCGTCCCCAGCGATGGTGGCGAAGTCGGGGTGTGCGGGAGAGACCAGCAGATTGTGCTCCCGCGGGATGATGACACTGGGCACGAGGAGCGCCACCGATTGGCCAGAGGCGGCCCAACCATCGCCAAGTCGAGCCGTGTTCATCGGGGGCGGATCGGCGCGCCAGTCCGGGGGTAGGTCGGAGGCGTCAAGCCGCTGCACCGACGCATCGGGGATTTTCAGGGTGAAGAGCCGGTAGCTTCCGAGGACCTGGCTGCGACCCAGGTGCACCAAAAGCTCCAGGGCGGCAAGGGCGATGCTCTCGGAAGCATAGAGGATGGCGGTGCCAGGGCTGTTCCACCGGCCTCCGTAGGCTTTCGCCCCGCTGCCGTCGAGCGCGCTCCCCGCCCAGCGCTCCTTGACCAGGCGATAGGCGAGCATCAGGAATAGACGCCGTGCTCCAGTCGCCCGATCAGTCGGCGGACCTCGGTCGCGCCGACCTCGGTGGCCAGATACTCGAAGGGCGTGGCGCCGCCCAGGGCCCGGGCGGGCTCCATGAGCCAGCCCCGTGCCGCGTCGCGGTCACCCTCGAAGAGCCGGATCGCATCGGCGAGACAATCGGCGATCCGGTAGATGCGGTCGCTCTCCGCCGGTGTCAGACGGCCTCCTGCGTTGCGCCGGCGTGTGAGGGTTGCCGGTGCGATGGCCGAGGCCGCGAGAAGATCCCGCTGGCTGGTGCCGAGCGATCGGGCGAGCCCTTCGATCACGGTGGTCGGCAATCCGGTGCGCACCAGCGCGACCGCATCCCTGTCCGCCCCGGCGCCCAGGCCCATCAGCCAAAGCGGATCGTTCGCCGCTTGGCCGGCTCCTGGATGGTCGATCTCCCGGATCTTCTCGGGGACATAGCGTCGCGCTAGGGCGGTCATGGTGGGTTGCGCCTGAAAATGCATCATCTGAAACAAAGCTTACGCTCATTTGATCGAACTTCAAGCAGGGAACCCGAGGAGCACGGCCCTCGGATGCGAGAATCGAGCGCAAGCAGCGACCGGAGAAGCGGCGACGGTCATTCCGGCTGGGACTGGTCGTGTCGCAAGGGACCTCGGACCCGGCGAGCGCCGGATCCCAGCCGGCCCTAACTCCGGGTCCCGGGGCCTCGTCGATCCTCGCCCCCCCTAGAGGACGTTCCAGTGGTTCTGAAGCTAGTCGACAGGATCGTGGGTGGCGACCGTCATACGTGCTCGTAGTCCCGAAGGGCGAGCCCGGGGACCTGCGCGAATGCGCGGTCGGCGGTGATCAGGGTGGCGCCCTCGGTCAGGGCGTGGGCGGCGATCATCAGGTCCAGCGGCGCCAGGGGTTTGCCGATCCGGGTCAGCTCGGCCCTGAGCGGACCGTAGCAACGCGCTGTCGCGGAGGTCCAGGGGCGAATATCGATCGTGCTCAGCAGACGTTCCAAGGACCCCCGAAACCCAGGCTTTGGTGGACGGTACGCGAGCCCGAAGCGAATCTCCGCTTCCGTGACCCCATCGAAGGGGCTTGTCCCCTGACCACGGCGGAGACGGCGTTGGTATCAAGCATGAGCAGACTGCTCATGGCCAATCGCGCTCGACGTCTTCGCCCTGATCGCGATTTGCCATGAACCCTTCCAGCTCCTTTCGCTCCTCGTCGGTCATGCTGGCCAGCAGACGCTCATGCGCCCCCAGCCACTGCGCGAACGACTTCTTCAGCGGGCTCAAGATCACGTCGCCGGTATCGGGGTCGCGGCGGATCTGCACCTCGTCGCCCTCGAATCGGAACTCCGCCGGCAGCCGCACGGCCTGGCTGCGCCTGTTCTTGAAGAGCTTGGCGGTCTGCATCTCGACCTCCTGCTTTCCCGTGGTATAGATCGCGATTTTCGGCTACGTAATCGGGCCCTATGCGGCCGCCTGTACCTCGAGGGCCAAGCGCCGACCCACGGCGAGCAAGGCCCTCTCCAGCGCGGCGGCCTTGCTGCCGTGGCGGGGGTCCAGCAGGCGTCGTGCCTCCTTCTCATCGACCTCCAGGCGCCGCGCCAGCTCGCTAGTGCCGATGCCCGCATCCCGCACCGCCAGGTACAGCGCGGCCTTGAG
>JBLMWY010000137.1:2500-14187 GCA_050257475.1 Bdellovibrio bacteriovorus | reverse complement strand
TCATGGCCTTTTCCAGGTACTGCATGGGGGTGGCGGCGATGGCGGCGGCGTTGGCGCTGGCCTGAGCGGCGGCAGTGGCGGCGGTATCGGTCATGGTTCCTCCGGTTCCGGCCCTTGGGGGGCCTGGTGGTGGTCGGTCCTGGGCGCTTGCCGATTCGGGGATGCCGGCAAATCCTAGCGGAGATCGCGACCGCATGCCCGAGATACAAGAGCGAGCGGGAAACTGGCACACTTGCACGCCGTATCCGAGACCGACGGCATCGCGCCCGCCGGCCATCCCAACCACCGACGAGGCCATTCAACACCATGAGCGATTCGGTCAAGTATCTCCTGGACGAGCAGCACCTGCCCCGGTCCTGGTACAACATCAACGCGGACCTGCCCGAGGCCCTACCGCCAGTTCTCCACCCCGGGACCAAGCAGCCCATCACCCCGGACGACCTGGCGGTGATCTTCCCACGGGCGGTGATCGAGCAGGAGATGAGCGCCGAGCGGGCCATCGAGATCCCCGAGCCCGTGCGAGAGGTCTACCGGCAATGGCGCCCCTCGCCGCTCTATCGGGCCCGTCGCCTGGAGAAGGCGCTCCAGACCCCCGCGCGGATCTACTACAAGTACGAGGGGGTGAGCCCCGCCGGAAGCCACAAGCCCAACACCGCTATCCCTCAGGCCTTCTACAACAAGGAGGAGGGGGTCAAGCGCATCACCACCGAGACCGGGGCCGGCCAGTGGGGCTCCTCGCTGGCCCTGGCCGGGGCCTTCTTCGGCCTGGAGATCGTGGTCTATATGGTCAAGGTGAGCTTCTACCATAAGCCCTACCGGCGGGCCTTCATGGAGAGCTTCGGGGCCCAGTGCATCGCGAGCCCCAGCGACACGACCCAGTCGGGTCGCGCCATCCTGGAGGGTCGCCCGGACAGCACCGGGAGCCTCGGGATCGCCATCAGCGAGGCGGTGGAGATGGCCGCCCAGCGGGAGGACACCAAGTACGCCCTAGGGAGCGTGCTGAACCACGTGCTGCTGCACCAGACCGTCATCGGCCTGGAGTGTCAGGAGCAGATGGCCATGGCCGGCGACTACCCGGACATGGTGATCGGCTGCACCGGCGGGGGCAGCAACTTCGCCGGGATCGCCTTCCCCTTCCTCGGGGAGCGCCTGCGCGACGGCAAGGCCACCCGGTTCATCGCCGTGGAGCCCTCCGCCTGCCCGACCCTGACCAAGGGCAAGTTCGCCTATGACTTCGGCGACACCGCCCACCTGACCCCGCTGGTCAAGATGTTCACCCTGGGCTCCGGCTTCGTCCCGCCGGGCTTCCACGCGGGGGGGCTGCGCTACCATGGCATGGCCCCTCAGATCAGCCACCTCACCGCCCTCGGCTTCATCGAGCCGCGCTCCTACAACCAGTTGGAGTGCTTCGCCGCTGGGCTCCAGTTCGCCCGGGCCGAGGGGATCATCCCCGCCCCCGAGGCCAACCACGCGGTCAAGGCCGCCATCCACGAGGCGGAGCTGTGCCGGGAGTCCGGTGAGTCCAAGGCCATCCTGTTCAATCTGTGCGGCCACGGCCACTTCGACATGCAGGCCTACACCGACTACCTGGGCGGCAAGCTCAAGGACCTGGACTACGACGAGTCGGAGGTGGCGATGGCCCTCGCCGGGCTACCCTCCGTATGCTGATTGATCCGCCGCGCATCGGGCTGGTCCTGCTGCTGGTGGCCCTGGGCCTGGGGGGTGCCGTCCCCGGGGCCCAGGGGGAGTCCGCTGATCTGGGCTTGGAGGTGGAGGAGCTCACCCAGCGGATCCAAGGGATGGAGGGCAAGCTCAGGGAATCCGCCGCGGCCCGCAAGGCGGCCGATCAGGCGCGCATGGAGGCGGAGCGGCGGCTCGCCGAGGGGGCCCAGGAGCTGGATCGGCTGAGGGCGGAGGTTGGGCTCCTACGGGATGCCAACCTGGCCCTGGAGGAACGCCTGCGGCGTGCGAAGGAGGAGGCGGAGATCGCCGCCCAGAGCCTCTTGACCGCGGAGGAATCCGCGCGCCGCCTCGGCGCTGAGCGGGATGCGGAGGCGGCGGGCAAAGCGACCCTGGAGCGCCAGGTGGATCAGCTCATCGAGCTGCAGCGGCAGACCGACGTCCCGGGGCAGGCGCGGCTTCGAGTCCTGACACAGGGCCAGTCGGACCTGGGTGGGGCACTCGCCGAGTCGCAGTCGGATCTCAAGCGGGTCCAGTTAGAGCTGCGCGCGGCCCAGGCGGAGCGGGACGCCCTGCGTCGGCGGCTGGATGCCCTGCGTCCCGCGAGCCCCGTTCTGGCTGGGGAGGTGGTCACCCTGGAGGAGGCCCAGACCCAGGCCGGCGGGGCGGCCCTGGCCCTGCATGAGGCCCTCGCCGGTGTCCCCAGCAGCGGGGATGCGGGGGTGCGGCGGGCCGTTCGCGCGGCGGCCCAAGAGCTTTACCGCCGCCAGCTCCAAGTGGCCCGGCTCCTGGGGGCGCGCAGCGTCTACCGAGTGGGTCCGGGTGACTCCTTCGAACGGATTGCCGGGCGTTTCTACGGGGACGGTCGCCGTTGGCCGGAGATCCTTGAGGCCAACCGTCAGGTGGCCCCGGATCCGGGCCACCTGGTCCCCGGGATCACGCTGGTGATCCCCTAGCAGGGCTTAGGGGCACGGGCGCCGCTTGCCCAGGGCGCTCGCTCCTCGCCCCACCCTCCGGGCCCTGCGTCGCTCACTCGCAGGGTTTGAAGAAGGCATTGCCCAGGGCCTCCTCGCATTGGGCGCTGGAGGGTGTGGGCAGATCCGGTCGGTGGCTTGCGTCCCGCTCCTCACCCTCCTGGGCGAGAAGTTGGCGGGCGGGGGCGCAGGCGGGGTGGGAGGCGCAGCGGTCAGCCTCGCCGCACACCCGCTCCACGAGGGCACGGCAGGGGCTCGGTGCGGCCGATTCACTGACACAGGGCGGAAACGCGGCATCCGTGAGGGCTGCCTCGCACCGTTTTGTGTATTCCGTGGCGGGTCGCGCACCGGACGCGAAGGGGGCTCGCCGTTGGGCCTCCCGCTCGGAGTTCAGAAGACTGCGGGCACTGAGGCAGGCGGCGGTGGCGCGGCAGCGGTTGTCGTGTCCGCAGACGCGGCGCTCGAGCTGCTCGCAGGGGCGTCCCTCCAGCTCGTCGACGGTGGCCGTGCCCCCTTCCCAGGCGCGCAGCATTTCGGTGGTTGGCACGGCGGTGCCTCCGCGGATGATGACCACGGACCCGTCCTCCAGTTGATGCACGCCGTCCCAGATCGGTCTGGCCCTATCCCCCTCGACTTGCATGGCCCGGTGGGTGCTAGGGTCGACCTGCAGCTCGCTGCCGTCTGACAGGGTCCCGGTCCAGCCGTGCAACGCAGGGGGGAACCCCAACTGAAGGGCGAGGCCCCCCATCAATGCCAAGGCGACGACGCCAAGCGGATTCCAGGATTTCACGGCGCGATGCGATGCGGATCTGACCTACGCCTTAGCATAGTGCCTCTCTGGAGCCTGGTGGCGTCTCGCGGCTGCTGGATTCGAGGTTAGGTGGAATGGCCCTCGCCGATGCGGCCCTCCAACAGGCTCGACAAGAGCAGGCTGGCAAGAACGAAGCCGAGGAAGAGGTAGAAGCCGGGTGCCAAGGTGGTGCCGTTGGTGGTGATCACCTCTACCGCCTTGGCGGCCCGGCTCAAGGTCCCGAGCTGGCTGCCCACCAGCCCACTGAACCCGATGTAGGCCATGAAGATGGCGATCACCAGCACGTCCGCCATGGACCACTTGGCCGAGCGCAGGGCGAAGAAATGAACCGGGGCCGCGTGTCGCAGACCCCGGAAATCGTAGTAGTAGACGTAGGTGGCGATGACCTTGAGGGCCGGGAAGACGACGCTGAACAGCACGATCAGGATGGCCACCAGCAGGTTGTCCGCTCCTCCCGCCCGCGCCAGGATCGACACCACGTCAAACACGCTCTTGGTCTGGAAGTAGAGCACCTGGTCGGTGAAGATCACCGGCTCCCCCAGGAGCTGGAGGCGCAGGTCGGTGATGCGTGCCTCGATCTCGATCATTGGAGTCAGGATGCCGCCGGCGAGCAGGATCAGGGTGCCCCCCGTGAGCAGGGTGAGCTGGTAGCGGTCGAGCCGCGCGCGCTCGACGGTTGAGGCGACGGGGGCCCTAGGGGACAGGCAAATCAGGAACAGGGCGCCCACCAGCGCGAAGAGCGCGACCATTTGGTGGGGGAGTGGTCGGCTCGATGCCGCGACGCGCTCGTCGATCTCGATGGTGCAGACCGGAGGCTCGGCGCAGCCATGCCGCACGAGCAGGGCATCGAGCTTGGATCGGTCGGTCTTCGCGAAGGACGCATCCGCCGCCTGGCGCAGGAAGGCGGAGAGCTGGGCCTGGATCTCCCGCTTGGCCTCGGGCTTGGCGAGCTCCTCCACCACCAGGTCTGCGTATTCCGGGACCTTGCGGCGGAGTGCATCGAAATCCACCAGCAGGTCCTGGAGCCCCTGCTGGATGGCCCCTTTGACCTGATCCAACCAGGAACCGCCCGCTGGCTGGTTGCGCTGGCGCAGGTACTGCTCCACTTGGGTGAGCAGGGTCGTGAGGGCCTGCTCCACCGCACGCTTGATCTGCGGTCGGTTTGCCTCGGTGAGCTCGAAGGACTGGATGCGCCGCTCCAGCACCGCCGAGACCCGGGTTAGCCACTGGTCCGCGTCCAGGAGCCCGTAGCGGACATTGTTGATCTCGGCGAGATCGGTCTTGAGCCCCTTGATGCGATTGAGCTCGCCGATCAGATGCAGGGTGAGCCCCAGGGCGGCGGCGAAGCAGAGCAGGGCCAGGACTCGGCGGGCGAAGAGGGCGGCGGTCATGGGGACGACAGCGATAAGACCTGGGGCCGCTCAAATCATCTTGCGCAGCTCATACTCCAGGATGCCCTCGGCACCGGCGGCCCGCAGCCGCGGGATCAGATCGCGCACCGCGCGCGCATCCACCACGGTCTCCACCGCCAGCCACTCGGGATCGTAGAGTTGGCTCAAGGTCGGGGCGTGGAGGCTTGGGAGCAGGGCTATCACGTCCTCGAGCCGCTCGGCCCGGCAATTGAGCTTCAGGGCCACCTTGTGACGGGCCGCCAGGGCCGCCTGGAGCATCAGGGCCATCTGCTCGATCTTGGCCCGCTTCGCCGGCTCCTGCATCGCCCGGGGGTTCGCGATCAAGCGCGTGTCGGTGAACAGGATGTCCTCGACGATGCGTAGTCCATGGGCCCGGATGGTACTGCCGGTCTCGGTGATCTCCACCGCTGCGTCCACCAGCCCCTCCACCACCTTGGCCTCCGTGGCCCCCCAGGAGAACTCCACGCTGGCCTCGACGCCGCGCTCGGCCAGGTAGCGACGGGTGAAGCCCGTGAGCTCCGTGGCCACCTTGCACCCCTCCAGGTCCGCTACCCGGCGGATGGGCGAGTCCTCCCGCACCACCAGCACCCAGCGACTCGGCTGGTTGGAGGACTTGGAGTACGTCAGGGTGCAGATCTGCTCGACGCTGGACTCGGTCTGGGTCTCCAGAATCCAGTCCAGTCCGGTCAGCCCCAGGTCCAAGGTGCCGTTGGCCACATAGGGGGCCATCTCCTGGGCGCGCACCAGGGCGCAGGCGAGCTCCGGATCGTCCACCTCCGGGTAGTAGTTGCGCGAGCGCGGGGTGATGGTCCAGCCCGCCTGCCGGAACAGCGCCAGCGTGGCCTCCTCTAAGCTGCCCTTGGGGATTCCGAGCCTCAATCTGGTCATGGGTGTGCCGTGGTCGCCGGGGATTGGGCCTGGATTATCGCCGACCCAGCGGCCCGTGGCGATGTGGGGCGCAGGGGCCCGTCGGCGCCGGGTTTGGCCGCGGTCTGGGTCTCCCTCACCTGACCCTCGCCCTGACGAGATGCCCTCCTGGCGCGACGGAGTACGCCGATTCGTCGGTCACCGACCACTAAACTTAACAGCATTCTGACCCCCAGGATTTTACATGGACCTAGGCGCCATGGTCGGGCGGGGGACTTGGGCTCTGAGGAGAAGGCTGGAGTCAACCCATGGGCTTATCGATTCGCCGCAAGCTCTTCCTCAGCCATCTGCTGGCGGTGCTGGTGGTCTCGGGGACCGTCGGCAGCTACTTCTATCTCACCGCGGTCCATAGTCTCACCGAGACTATCCAGGGGCGTCTGGAGAGCGCGGCCGCCCTGGCCGGTCAGGTCCTCGACGCCGCCGACCTGGACTCGATACGCGCCCCGGCCGACCGAGCCCAGCCGATCTACCAGCATTACCTTGGCATGATCCGGAGTTTCGGGCTGACCAATCCCGACATCGCCTTCATCTATGTCATGCGACACCACAACGGTCGGGTCCAGTTCGTGATCGACTCGGACCCGTCCGAGGACCAGGCCGAGCCCGGACGGGAATACACCGAGCTTACCCCGGCCCTCCTGCGTGGATTCCAGGCGCCGTCGGCGGACGATCGAGTCTATTCGGACGCGTGGGGCGCCTTTATGTCTGGCTATGCCCCCCTGCGCAACGGCAACGGTGAGTATCTGGTGGGGCTCGACATGCGAGCCGACGAGCTCGCGCGCAAGCTCTCGGCGGTGCGCACCGCCGGCGGCTTGTCCCTCGCCGCCTCGGTCCTGCTCGCCCTGCTGTTCAGCCGGGTCCTATCGGACAAGGTCGTCAAGCCGGTGCGCATGCTGATTGCCCGTTGCCGCGCCATCGCCAAGGGGGAGCCGGATCGCCGGGTGCCCCTGCGCAGCGGGGACGAGCTGGAGGAGCTAGTCGACGCCTTCAACGCCATGTCACGGGAGCTGACGGTCAGCCGTGCCCAGGCCGAGGAGGCGCGGCGTTCCCTGGAGCACGCCCGGGATCTGCTAGAGCTGCGCGTGGCGGAGCGGACCCGCGACCTGATGCAGGCCAACGAGCGGCTACTCCACGAGGTGGCCGAGCGGGCCAGGGCCGAGGAGCAGCTGGCCCTGGCGGCCCGCGCAGACCCCCTCACCGGTCTGATGAACCGGCGGGCCATGCTGGAGCAGCTCGACTACCAGGTGGCGCGCTTCCAGCGTAATGACACCCCATTCGTCCTGATCCTGGCGGATCTGGACCACTTCAAGTCCGTCAACGATACCTTTGGCCACGATGCCGGTGATCAGACCCTGATTGAGATCTCCGAGCGGCTCAAGAGTGGTCTGCGGGCCCAGGATCTGGTGGCCCGTTGGGGCGGGGAGGAGTTCCTGATCCTGCTGCCCGACACGGACCTGGAGGGGGGTCTGGTGGTGGCCGAGGACCTGCGGGAGGCGATCGCCGCCCAGGTCGTCGGGATTGGCGGGGAGACGCTGCGCCTCACCCTAAGCCTGGGCGTGGCGGGCTACTGTGCACGGCAGTCGCTGAATGAGTGCATCAAGGCCGCCGACACGGCGCTTTATCGGGCCAAGGTCCAGGGCCGCAACCGGGTGGTGGCGGCAACCTCCCGGGGGCCTGAGGTCCAAGCGGTCGCCGCCTAAGCGGCCCCGAGGGTCTTTGGGCGCCCCTGGCCTTCGTCCTGGCCTCTGGGCGAGCGGGCCGCTCTCCAAGAGACCCGGGGTAAGTCTCAGGTCACCAGGGCGAGGCGCGGGGCCTTGGCTCGGCTGGGCTCGTCCGGCTGCAAGCTACGCTGGTAGGAGACGCTGACCGCCTCGTTGCCCAGCAATCGGCGCAGGCGCTTCAACAGGGCGTCGGCCGGCTGGACTCGCCAGGCCTCGCCGCAGGTGAGCCGGCCCCGGGCCCCCGGACGCCGATAGTCGATCAGGACCCGCAGGGTTCCTCCCCGATACGGCTGGAGGAGGGAGCTGACGTGCTCCACCAGGTCGACCCCCTGACGGTGGCTCTGGGGGTCTGAGAGGTCCAGGGTCAGGGCCAGGTGCTCCGCTTCGGCCTCTCGGGCCTGCTCGAAGGTGCGCACTTCCTCGGCCCGCAGGGACCAGGCGTCCCGGAATTCGTCGAAGCTCAGCGAGGCCGTGACTGCCAGGACTTGGTCCGGCACCAGCAGGCTGCGTACCTGCTCGTAGAGCGGCGCGAAGACGGCCACCTCGATGCGCCCGGTGCGGTCGTCGAGCAGGACCGAGCCCATGCGACCCTTCTGGGTCTTGCCCTGACGCAGCCCTACCACCAGTCCGGCCACGGTGCGCCGCTCCCGTCGCGCCGAGCCCCAACCGCGGCCGCCGCCCCCGAGCGATTCTCCCCCGCTGGGGTCATCCGGGGGCGGGTCTGGCCGCTCAATCTCCAGGATCCGACCGATGCGATTGGCCTTGCCCACCATGGCATCGATCTCGGCGTCGTAACGGTCGATGGGGTGACCCGTGAGATAGAGCCCGAGGGTGTCGCGCTCCCCGGCGAGGCGCTGCTCGTCGTCCCAGTCCTCTCGCGCGGGGACGGCGAGCTGGGGGTCCGGTTGCAGAACGGCGCTCGGGGCGAGGTCGCCGAACAGGTCCCCCTGGCCCATGGCCTGAGTGTCTCGGTGCTGCTCGGCGGCCTTCAGCGCTAGCGGAAGCTGGGCCATGAGAGTGGCCCTATTGGTGGCCAGCCCGTCCAGGGCCCCGGCACGGATCATGGCCTCCAACGTGCGCCGATTGATCTTATGGAGATCGATGAGCCGGCAGAAGTCCCAAAGGTCTCGGAAGTGCCCCCCCGATCGGCGGGCCTCCAGGATCGACTCGATGGCGGACTCGCCGACCCCTTTGATGGCCCCGAGCCCGTAGACCACGGTGCCCGGACCGGCGATGGTGAAGCGATAATCGGAGCTGTTGACGGCGGGGGGCTCCACCCGCAGCCCTAGGGCCCGGCACTCGTCGATCAGGGTCACCACCTTATCGGTGTTGTCCATGTCCGCGGAGAGCACCGCGGCCATGAAGGCGGCCGGATGGTGGGCCTTGAGCCAGAGGGTCTGGTAGGAGACCAGGGCATAGGCCGCGCTGTGGGACTTGTTGAAGCCGTAGCCAGCGAACTTCTCCATCAGGTCGAAGATGTAGGTGGCGAGGTTTGGGTCCACCCCTCGGGCCACGGCGCCCTCCTGGAAGATGGTCCGCTGCTTGGCCATCTCCTCGGGTTTCTTCTTGCCCATGGCCCGGCGCAGCAGGTCGGCGCCCCCGAGCGTGTAGCCCGCCAGGACCTGGGCGATCTGCATCACCTGCTCCTGATAGAGGATGACCCCGTAGGTGGGCTTGAGGATGGGCTCCAGGTCGGGGTGCGGATAGGCCACCGCGGCCCGGCCGTGCTTGCGGTTGATGAAGTCGTCGACCATGCCCGACTGCAGGGGCCCGGGGCGGAACAGGGCCACCAGGGCCGTGATGTCCTCGAAGCAGTCGGGCTGGAGCTTCTTGATCAGCTCCTTCATGCCCCGGGATTCGAGCTGGAAGACGGCCGTGGTGCGGCAGGCCTTGAGCAGCTCGAAGGAGGCCGGGTCCGCCGGATCGATGCGGACGATGTCGATGGGCTCCGCCCCGCCGGGGAGGGCGGCATTGATGGTCTTCAAGGCCCAGTCGATGATGGTGAGGGTGCGAAGGCCCAAGAAGTCGAACTTGACCAGCCCCGCCTGCTCCACGTCGTCCTTGTCGAACTGGGTCACCAGGTTCTCCCCCCCCGGCTCGCAGTAGAGGGGGGCGAAGTCCGTGAGTCGGGTGGGGGCTATGACCACGCCGCCCGCGTGCTTGCCCGCGTTGCGGGTGACGCCCTCGAGCTTCTTGGCCATGTCGATGAGGGCACGCACCTCCTCGTCGTTCTCGTAGGCGCTTCTGAGGTCCTCGCTCTCCTCCAGGGCCTTCTCCAGCGTCATGTGCAGCTCGAAGGGGACCATCTTGGCCACCCGATCCACGAACCCATAGGGGTGCCCCATGACACGGCCCACGTCGCGCACCACGGCCTTGGCCGCCATGGTGCCGAAGGTGATGATCTGGGAGACGGCGTCGCGCCCGTAGCGGCTCGCCACGTAGTCGATGACCCGGTCCCGGCCCTCCATGCAGAAGTCCACGTCGAAGTCCGGCATGGAGACCCGCTCGGGGTTGAGGAAGCGCTCGAACAGCAGGTCGTGCTCGATGGGGTCCAGGTCCGTGATCCCAAGGGCGTAGGCGACCAGGGAGCCGGCGCCGGACCCGCGCCCGGGCCCCACGGGGATGCCGTTTTGCTTGGCCCAGGCGATGAAGTCCGCCACGATCAGGAAGTAGCCCGGAAAGCCCATCTGGGAGATGACCCCGAGCTCCAACTCCAAACGCTCCTCGTAGCGGAGGCGTCGGTCCTCGGCGTCCTCTCCGCTCCCCGGCAGCGCCCGTTGGAGACGGTCCGCGAGCCCCCGCCTGGACTGGGCGGCGAAGAAGCCATCGATGGTCTGGTCCTGGGGGACCGGGAATGCGGGGAGGAAGCTCTTGCCCAGGGTCAGCTCCAGGTTGCAGCGCTTGGCGATCTCCACTGAGCTGTCCAGGGCTTCGGGGCAATCGGCGAACAGCAGCGCCATCTCGACGGGGCTGCGCAGGTATTGCTCCTCGCTGTAGCGGCGCGGGCGACGGGGGTCGTCCAGGGTTCGACCCTCGTGGATGCATACCCGCACCTCGTGGGCCTCGTAGTCGTTGCGGGAGAGGAAGCGCACGTCGTTGGTCGCCACCACCGCTACCCCTTTGGCGATGGCGAGATCGACACTGCGCTCGATCAGCTCCCCCTCCTGCAGCCGCCCGGTTCGGATTAGCTCCAGGTAGAAGCGGTCACCAAAGACCTGGAGCCAGTGGTCCAGCAGCGACTCGGCCTGGGCTCTGTTCCCCGCTAGCAGGGCCTGAGCCACGTCCCCGCCGGGCCCTCCGGAAAGTGCGATCAGGCCTTCCGCCGAATCGGTGATCCAGTCCAGGTCCACCTGGGGCACCCCCAGGTGCTGACCCTCCACATAGCCGCGGGAGATGAGCCTGGTGAGGTTGCCGTAGCCTCGCTGATCCTGGACTAGGAGGACCAGCCGGTGGGGCTGGTTCGCGTCCGCCGGGTTACGCACCCACAGATCGGCCCCGGCAATGGGCTTGATCCCCGCGGCCACTGCCGCCCGGTAGAAGCGGACCAGGCCGAACAGATTGCATTGGTCGGTCACCGCGACAGCGGGCATTCCCCCCGCGGCCAGCGCCTTGACCAAGGGCTTGATCCCCACCAGACCGTCCACCAGGGAATATTCGGTATGCAGGTGAAGATGGACGAAGCGGGGATCCATGTTTGACGCGGGCCTTGGGTTTTGAGATGTCGCTGCCGGGGAGGCCGAGTTTACACTAGGGCAAGTCGCCGCCCCCGCCGTCAACCGTCGCCGATGATCCGAGGCATTGGCCTTCGCTTCCGGGCGTCGCTCCTTGGGGTAGGTGATCGGCGGCGGGTGGCGGAGTATGCTGCGACTGCGCCCGCCTGCGGGGCCAAGCGGGGGACGGCAGACCGGGAGCGACATGGAGCGGGATTCTGTCGGGGCCCTTCGCCCGGTGATCCCGCGCAGCCCAATCCGTTGGCGCCGAGGCGGTGGTGCTCCCGCCGCTCCCGACCTGCGCTTGAGTCCCATGTTGGGGATCCTCGCGACCCAAAGTGCCTTTGCGTGACCGGGGTAAGCCAGCCCACGCAGAGGTGCCAGCCGGTTTGTTGGCCCGGCACGCGAAGCCCTGTCTGCGGGTGCTAGGGGCTCTTGCGATTCTCGGCCCA
>JBLMWY010000136.1:0-4875 GCA_050257475.1 Bdellovibrio bacteriovorus | reverse complement strand
CCCGACCTTCTGAGCCTCAGGGCCCTGGAGCTGGACCTGGACCTGGTCGCCTCCCTGCGCCTGAGGTCCCCCCAGATCCGTGCCCTGACCCTGGTGGGGGCGCGGCTCGCCCTGCGCCGTCTCGCCGATGGGCGCATCCGCATCCTGGGCCTCGGCGCGCTCCAGTCGGACGACCCCCGAACCCTGGAGCTCTTCCTCCGGCAAGGGCGCCTGAATCTGGTGGACAGCGAGGTGGCGCTGTTGGACGACCGGTTCCCGGGCGGTCTGCCGCGGCTGACCCAGGTCCAGCTTGGCCTGATCAACCAGGGGCAGAACCATCGGCTCGAGCTTAGGGCGCGTCCTGAGCCCGACCGACCAGCGGATTCGACCGGAGCGGGCCCTTCGGATGCCCGGCTCCAGGTGCTCGCGGAGCTCAAGGGGGACGGGCTGGACCCCAGCACCTGGGGTGGCCAGGTCTACCTCAACCTCTCAGGGCCGGGCGCGCTGGCGTTGGCCGATCTCAAGGGCTTGGGGCAGGCCCCGGCGCGAGCCCGGGCCCTCGTGCTGGAGGCCTGGCTCCAGCTCGGCGCCGGGGGCCTGAAGGCGGGGCTGGGCCGGATCGCCCTGGAGGGGCTGCACCTGACTCCCCCAGGCCCGAGCCCGGGCCCCGCGGCGGGGGCCGAGGGGTCCGAGCCCGCCCATTCCCAACCGGCGGTCCGGGAGTTGGTGGTCGAGCGCCTGAGCGCCCTGGCACGCGTCGCCCCGACCACCGAGGGTTGGGACATTGGTGTGCGCGACCTGTGGCTGGCGCTTGAGGGGAGCGAGCTGGAGGGGCTCGACCTCGATCTTCGGCTCTCGGCGGGGGGGCATGTGGACGGGCTCAAGGTGGCGGCCGATACCCTCGACCTCGCCCTGGTCGGGCCTCTGGTCCGTCTCTATCCCGGGCCCCTGCCCGAGACCGTCCAGCGCCTCGACGACCTGGCAGCCGAGGGCCACCTCCGGCGCATCGGCTTCGCCCTAGAGCGCCCCTTGGACAACCCGCCCCGCTGGCGCCTGGTGGCGATTGGCAACGGCTTGGGGATCCGCCAGTCGGGTCGGGTTCCGGGCGTCGAGGGTCTGTGCCTGCGTCTGCGCGCGGATCAGGAGGGTGGGGACCTGCGCCTGAGGTCCGAATGGCTCCAGGTGGACCTGGCTCCACTGTTCGATCGGCCCATCTATCTCGACCGCTTCAGCGGGCTCCTGACTTGGACCCTGGGCCCCGCTGGCACCCTGCACCTGTCCGGTCACGAGCTGGTCCTCGACAACCCGGATCTCGCGGGGCGGGTCCGCTTCGACCTCGACCTGCCTGCCCCGGGAACGGCCCTCAGTCCCTTCCTGGACTTGCGGGCCAGCTTCCATGACGGCGACGGCGCCGCGGCGCGGACCTATCTCCCGGTAGGCATCATGCACCCGAGGCTGGTGCGCTGGCTGGAGGGGGCCCTGGTGGGCGGGCGGGTCCCCCAGGCGGATCTGATCTTGCGTGGTCCTCTGCGCGACTACCCATTCCGCGACCACCAGGGGCGCTTCGAGCTCCTCTTGGAGCTTGAGGACGCGGGCCTGGACTATCTGGATGGCTGGCCTGCCATCGCGTCGGCCACCGGCGCCCTGCGCTTCCTGAACCAACGGATGGAGATCAGCGTGGATTCGGCACGCCTGCTGGACAGTCGCCTCACGGAAGGTCATGCCGTCATGGCAGATCTATGGGGCCCCCACCACCTCAGCATCCAGGGCCAGGTGGAGGGTCCGTTCTCCGATGGCCTGCGGGTCCTGGCCGAGACACCGCTGGCCCGTCGCCTCGGCGTTCTCCCCCGGATCCTGGCGGTTGGCGGTCGCTCTCATCTGGATCTCGACCTGGAGGTTCCCCTGGCAAAGGGGCAACCGGTCGCGCTCGCCGGTCGCCTAACCTGGCCGGGTCCCGCCGACATCACCTTGGTTGGCACACCCCTGACCCTGACTGACCTGGCCGGTGAGCTGCGGTTCACGGAGCAGTCGGTGTCCGCCGAGGGGATCGCCGGCCGCCTCTGGGGTCGACCCCTGAGCCTCGACGTCACCACCCTGGGTGCCCGCGAGGCGGCTGGGGCACGGACCGAGATCCGGGCCCGCTCGCGCCTCCCGGTGTCGGAGCTGGCCCGGCACCTGCCGTCGTCACTCTGGTCCGTCGCCCGTGGCGACGCCGACTGGGACCTTGGGGTCGGGGTGGGTCTCGCCGACCTCACGCGGGACCGCTCGACCCTGAGCTGGCGTCTGCGCTCCGATCTGCGCGGTCTCGCCCTCAATCTGCCCGCTCCGCTGGGAAAGACCAGCTCCCAGGCGCGCGCCCTGGACCTGGCGGGTACTCTGCTGCCCGGGCGTTCTATGGGTCTTGGGGGCACGGTTGAGGGGGCGGCGGCCGGGGACCTGAGCCTCGACCTGGACCTGGCGCTCACCAAGGGGTCCCCTCGGATCGAGCGTGGACGCATCGTCATCGGCGCCCGAGAGGTGCCGGCTGGGGTTCCTGAGGGACTGCTGATGGCGGCCAATCTCCCGCAGCTCGACCTGCCCGCCTGGGCCGACTGGTGGTCCCGCTTCCGGGGCCTGCGTGCTGGTCTGGCCCCAGGGGCCGAATCCGGCGCGAGCCTCCTTCCCCGTCCCCTGGGGGTGGACCTGGGGATTGCCCGCCTCGACCTGGGCGCGGCTGCCCTCACCGATGCCCAGATCCGCGCCCAACCCGGGGATCCCGGGTGGCGGGTGGAGCTGGAATCCCAGGAGCTGGCGGGGGATCTGGGCCTGCCGGCTCCAGGGTCCGAGGCCCCCGTCGCGATCAACCTGGCGTGGCTCGACCTGGCCGCCCTGCTGCCCCCCGGGGATGGCGACAGGCCCGCAAGCGCGCCCGCGGCGGGCCTGAGCCGTCTGCCTCCCACCGATCTACGGGTTGAGGATCTGCGCTGGGCTGGCGCGTCCCTGGGGCGGCTCGCGGTGGATCTGCGCCCCGAGCCTGGAGGACTGAGGGTTCCGAGGATCGAGCTCCAGGGCCCGGGCGATACCCAAGTGCGCGGTGATGCCAGCTCGGTGGATGGCCCCGAGGGTGGGCGCGCGCGACTCGCCCTCGAGCTGGAGTCCGCGGATACGGCGCCGCTGATGCGTGCCCTGGGCTATGGGAGCGTCCTGAGCGAGGCCCCGCTTGAGTCCAAACTCCGCCTGGAATGGCCTGGGGGCCTGACGTCCTTCGCCCTCGCGCGCTCCAGCGGCACCCTCGGGCTGAAGATAGGGGCCGGTCGCCTGCTGGAGGTGGAGCCCGGGGTAGGGCGTGTGCTGGGCATCCTCAACCTTGGGGCCCTGAGCCGCCGCCTGGCCCTGGATTTCACCGACCTTTACCAGCAGGGATTCTCGTTCGAGCAGATCCAGGCCGACATCCAGATCGGGGGTGGCAAGGCGGAGCTGCGCCGCTTCGAGATCGAGGGGCCTGCCAGTGCCATCCGGGTCAGCGGCTACACCAACCTGCGATCCCGGACCTTCGACCAGACGGTGACCGTGGAGCCGCGGATCGGGTCGAGCGTCGCCCTCGCGAGCGCCCTGGCCGGGGGCCCGGTGGTGGGGGCGGCGGTCTACCTGGCGGACAAGGTCACCGGGGGCACCATCGACAAGCTGGGCAGCTACAGCTACCGGGTCACGGGCCCCTGGAGTGACCCCGAGCTCACCCGGCTGGGCTGGGGTCCATTCGGGGAGGGCAGCCAGGGGGGGGGCCCGGCAGGGGAGGCCGGCACCTCGGCCCCGACCTGGTTCTCTCTGCCACCCAGCCGGTCTGGGGAGAACCATTTCCTCGACTGACCCCCCGCGGCCCCCGAGATGCGAACCTGGGGTCGAGGATGGGGCCGGACGCCGAGGGTCCCCGCCTTTGTCCCGCCGCCCGGGCCGGTGGTATGGTTCGGCCCCGAGACCCCGAGGGGGACCCAAACCGCCCCGCTTCGATGGGGTTAACACGCGGCGGTAGGCTTCATGAAGACAAGACTAAAGGTGGGGGCGGTCCAGATGGCCACTGGCCCCAATGTGAGCGCGAACCTGTTCGAGGCGGAGCGGCTGATCAAGGAGGCGGCGGAGGGAGGCGCTCGATTGGTGGTGCTGCCGGAGAACTTCGCCTTCATGGGCAGCCGCGGCGAGGATCAGCTCCCGCTGCGGGAGGAGGACGGTCACGGGCCCCTCCAGGCGTTTCTGTCGCGGGTGGCCCAGCAGAACGGCATCTGGCTGGTGGGGGGGACCATTCCGCTGGTCGCCCGGGACGGTGGACGGGTGCGCGCCGCCTGTCTGGTATTCGACGACCAGGGCGAGCGCGTGGCGCGCTACGACAAGATGCACCTGTTCGACGTTTGCCTGCCCGGGGTGGACGAGCGCTATCAGGAGTCGGCCACCATCGAGCCCGGCGGTGCGGCGGTGGTCATCGACAGTCCCTTCGGACGCCTCGGGGTGGCGGTGTGCTACGACCTGCGCTTCCCCGAGCTGTTCCGCCAGATGCTCGACGCGGGCATGGAGCTGCTTGCCATCCCCTCGGCCTTCACCGCCATCACCGGCAAGGCCCACTGGGAGACCCTGGTGCGGGCCCGCGCCATCGAGAACCTGGCCTATGTGGTGGCGGCGGCCCAGGGCGGCTTCCACCTCAATGGTCGGGAGACCCACGGCCACAGCATGGTGGTGGACCCCTGGGGGACCATACTCGCCCAGGTCCCGCGGGGCACGGGCTTCATCTGCTGTCCCTTGGATCGGGAGTTCCAGGTGTCGGTGCGGCGCAATTTCCCGACCATTGATCATCGCCGTTTGAAATGCGGCGCCTGAGCACTCAGGTTGCCACCACAGAGGATGATGGGTCCCCACCCTCAGCGGTGG
>JBLMWY010000135.1:0-2888 GCA_050257475.1 Bdellovibrio bacteriovorus | reverse complement strand
GTTCGGACAGGCGAAGGTTCAAGCCCGACGAGTATAGCGGCGGTGGGGGATAGGGGCACCTTCGACAGACGGCGGCGGGCGGATCGTCCTGGGGCCGACTTGCCCGGGCCCGCCCCAACCCCAGCGACCCCATGCCCCCAAGGCGAGCGCGTCGAGGCGGAGGTTAGGGCGCCGAAGGGACTGGATCCGGTCCTGCGGAGGGCCAGCGCCGGCACCCGATCGCCGCGCGACCATGGCCATCGTCATCCCTTGGGGCCGGAGCGCCGTCGTCGGATCGCTCGAGCACCGCTATGGATCAACGGCTTATGTCCATGGATAATGGCGGGTGATCCTCGGCTTGCCAGTGAGGCGCCCAAGACGCCCCCTTGGCCCCACCTGGAACAGCGCGATCGAGACATGGATTCAGGCTCAGCCCCGGAGATGTCAGCGCCGCCCCGCACCCGCAGGGGCCGCGGCTGGGATCCGGCGCGCGCCAGCCGGGCGCTGCGGCGTCTGTGCAAGATCACGCTCGCCTCGATCCTCCAACCCCTGGCCGCTGAGGCCGCCGTCCGCGCGGACTCCGAGGCAACCGAGCTACGGGACCTGCTCCGCGTCCTGGACCGCCAGACCGAGCTGGCCACCAGGACCGGCATGAACGCCGACTATGTCCCCGGCATGGCCACCATCCTCTCGGGGGATGATCTGCTGGCCCGCGGCGCCCGCACCGTCTGGGAGGCCCTGTCCCTGGTGCCGGGGATCAGCCAGGGTCTGGAGGTCACCGGTGAGCGCCAGGTGCTGAGCCGCGGGATCGGGCACGGCTACGCCTCGGGAAACGTCAAGATCCTGGTGGACGGCGTGTCCATGAACGCCGCCCTCACCGCCACCGCCAACCCGGTCCTCAACCTGCCCATCGAGCAGGTGGAGCGCATCGAGGTGATCCGCGGGCCTGGCTCTTCGGTGTATGGGGAATACGCCTACGCGGGGGTGGTCAATATCATGACCCGCCAGCGGGAGCGGCGCCTGCACCTTCAGGGTGGCGAGGGGCCAGACCTGGGCGGTGGCGGGGTCTGGTATTGGGAGGACACGCAGCGCGCCCTGACCGCCTCGGTCAACCTGGTCGGGGTCGAGGCGCAGGGCGGCCCCCGGGTCAAGCGGGACGCCCTCTATGCGATCGGACGGCCCGAGCTCTCCAACGCCCCCGGGGAGTCCAACGAGGACCAGCGTTTTGGCGCCCTGTTCGCCAACCTGAGCTGGGGCAATCTCTTCGCCTCCCTCAACCTCCTGGACGAGGCCTACGGCGACCACTTCGGGATCAACCACTTCCTGCCCCCGACAGACGGACGCCTGGCGTCGCGCCAGCGCATCCTCGGCGCCCAGCTCGGCGGCGACTGGGAGCTGTCCGAGACGGCCCGAGTACGGCTGCGCCTGGAGGGTCTGCGCACCTGGCGCGACCGCGATGACCTCTACGTCTTTCCCGGCGGTCTCTTCAGCAGCCGCCCAACCACCCTGAGCCTGGACGAGCGCCCCCCGGATCCGCTGGATTCACCGGTGCTGCTGGACCAGAGCTATCGCGAGACCGCCTTGCTGGCCGCCGCGGACCTGCACTGGCAGCCGGCGCCGCGGCACACCGTCCCGCTGGGCTTGGAGTCCAAGCAGGTCGAGCCCGAGCCGCCGACTGGGCCTGGAGGAACCTGCCAGTGACCCTGCCGCCCACCTGGATGGACACGGGTATCAGGCGCCGGCTCCTGAGCGCCATCGCCCGGGACGCCTTTCGTGTCAGTGACCGTCTGACCCTCACCGCGACCGTCCGCCATGACGACTACGACGACCTGGGCGCCTTCACCAGCCCCAGGGCCGCGGCGGTGTGGCGCATCAACGACCAGAACATCCTCAAGCTCCAGTACGCCAAGGCGTTTCGTCCTCCCACCTTCTACGAGCTTGCCTTCCCGGGCCCCGGGGCCATCGAGGCGGCCGAGATCGCCACCTACGAGCTCGGCGACATCCTCAGGCGATCCCTGTGGGAGGCTCGTGTCATCCTGTTCCGCTCCGACCTCACGGATCCCATTCTGTTCGACGAGCTGGGCAGCGGAGGCTTTACCAACGGTCCCGACGCCGAGCTGCGGGGGGTCGAGCTGGAATATCTCCAACGCTTGGGGCGGCGGCTCAAGATCGACGCCAACCTCTCTTACGTGGACGCGACCGATACGGCCACCGGCGACGACCTGCCCGGGGGCGCCTCCCTGTTGGGGAACCTCGCCTTCCTGTGGCAGGCGCGCGATCACAGGACCGCAGCCCTGCAGTGGCGCTACGTGGGGGAGCGCAGCCGCGAGCCCAACGACCCCCGGCCACCACTGGACCCCTATAGCCTCCTTGACCTGACCCTCAACTGGCACGCGTCCACCCCAGGGCTCGACCTGCATCTGGGCATCAAGAACCTGGCCGACTCGCAAGTGCGCTACGCCGATCAGTTCCAGAGCTTCGGCGGGATCCCGCTGCCCTATCCGGACTCCTACCCCCGACCGGGGCGACAGCTATGGCTCTCGGTCGGTTACCGCTTCTAACCCGGGACGGGCGGTGGAGGACCCTGGGCCACACCCCGGCGTGGCTCGCACCGGCCTTGCTCTCGCTCCTGATCGCCCTCGCGGCGGGCCCCGCGCGGGGCCATTCGTATTGGCAGGAGGACCACCAACGGTTGCACGTCGGGCTCGAGATCTTTCCCGCCGTCATGGGGGCAGTGGAGGCCCTGGATGACAAGGTCTCGACCGCAGGCGACCTGCCGATCGCCGTCGTTCACGCCCAGTCACCGGAGGCCGGCCGGCATGCGGCCTCGACCCTGCAAGCGATGGAGTCGATCCGCGGCCATCCGCTTAAGGTGGTCATCCTGGAGGCGACGGAGCTGAACACCTATG
>JBLMWY010000134.1:0-16674 GCA_050257475.1 Bdellovibrio bacteriovorus | reverse complement strand
GCGCTCGGCCGTGAGCACCGCCTCGGTCTGCCAGGCGATCTCGTCGGGCGAGCTGTGCAGGAAATAGTCCAGGCTGAATTTGACCCAGAGGGAGGTGCAGGCCTCCGGGTCTCCGCCATAGCGCGCCACCAGGCGCTTGGCCTCGGCCTGCTTCTGGGCGATCAGCTCGTCCTGGGCCTGGGGGTGCTCCAGGCCCCGCAGCAGGGCGCGCCTGGTGCTTTGGTAGAGCTCCCGCAGCAGGGCGTCCTTCCAGCTATTCCAGCGCTCCGGATTGGTGGCGCGGCTGTCGGCTACCGTGAGCAGGTAAAGATAGTCGAGCCGGGTGGGCTCGCCCACCCGCTCGGCGAAGGCCTGGATCTCCTCGGGGTCGCTGATGTCCTTGCGCTGGGCGGTCATGGACATCAGCAGATGCTGCTCCACCAGCCAGGCCACCAGGCGGCTGTCGAACTCCGAGAGTCCATGGAGGCGGCAGAAGTCCCAGGCATCCCGGGCGCCGAGCTGCGAGTGGTCGCCGCCACGCCCCTTGGCGATGTCGTGGAAGAGACCCGCCAGGTACAGCAGCTCCAGCTTGGGGATGCGCCGCGCGATGGCGCTGCACAGGGGGAACTCGGCGTCGTGCTCGGGGATGGTGAAGCGGCGCAGGTTGCGCAGCAGCGTCAGGGTGTGCTCGTCCACGGTGTAGACATGGAAGAGGTCGTACTGCATGCGCCCGACGATGTTGGCGAAGGCCGGGATGTAGGCCGCCAGCACCCCGTAGCGGTTCATGCGCCGCAGGGCGTGGGTGAGCCCGGTGGGCGAGCGCAGGATCTCCATGAACAGGCTGCGGGCTCGCAGGTCCGCGCGGAAGCGGTCGTCGATGCGGTGGCGGTTCTCGCGTATCAGCCGGATGGTGCTGGCCCGCACCCCCTGCAGCTCCGGGTGGGTCTGGAGCACATGGAAGATCTCCAGCAGGGCGATCGGGGTGCGCCGGAAGACCTCCGGCGAGGTCGCCTCCAGGAAGCCGCTGCGGGCCTGGAAGCGCTTGCTGATGGGGACGGGCGGACCAATGTGGTCGTGCAGCAGGATGGCCTCGCGGAAGAGCTGGAGCAGCATCTCGTTGAGCCGATTGAGCTCCTGCACCGTGCGGTAGTACTGCTGCATGAACTGCTCGACGGCGAGGTTATGCTCGCCGTCGCAGAAGCCGAATTGATGGGCCAGGGTGCGCTGGTAGTCGAAGAGCAGCCGGTCCTCGTGCCGCTTGCTGAGCCGGTGCAAGGCGAAGCGGATGCGCCATAGGTTGGTCTGGCCCTCGATCAGGGCCTGATGCTCCGGCTCGGTGAGGAATCCATGGGTGACGAGATCATGGAGGGTCTCGGCGGCGAAGTGGCGCTTGGCCACCCAGCCGATCACCTGGATATCCCTCAAGCCCCCGGGGTTCTCCTTGATGTTGGGCTCCAGGTTGTAAGCGGTGTCGCCGAACTTGTGCCAGCGGGCCTGCTGCTCCTCGAGCTTGGCGTTGAAGAAGGATTCGCTGTCCCAGATGCGATCGGGCCCGGTCGCCTCGCGCATGCGCCGCAACGGCTCGCCGCCGCCGGCGAGCAGCCGCGCCTCCATGAGGCTGGTCATGACGGTGACGTCGCGGCGTGCCGCGGACACGCACTCCTCCACGCTGCGCACACTTTGCCCCACCTGGGGCCCGAGGTCGAACAGGAAGGTGACGAAGCGCTCGAGGGTCTCCCGCAGGGCGGCCTCGGTCTCGGGCTCCACCAGGATCAGGACATCCAGGTCCGAGGACGGGTGCAGCTCGCGCCGGCCGTAGCCCCCGACGGCCACCAGGCTGAGGTCGTCACGGTCCCCGAAGTGGGCCTGCCAGGCCTCGCTCAGGACCTCGTCGGCCAGGTCGCTGTGGGCCCGCACCAGGGTGGCGACGGGGACCCCCAGGTCAAACTGCTCGAACAGCACCTCGAGCCCCTCGCGCAGCCGTGTGCGGCAGGCGCTGAGCAGGGGATCGGGTTGAGGCAAATGGAGGCCGGGGACATGGGCGGCCGCCAGCCGACCCAGCGCCGGGATCACGGGGGCGTGCCCTGGCCGCGTTCGTCCGCCCTCAGGGTCAGGATCTCGTGGCCATCCTCGGTCACCAGGATGGTGTGCTCCCATTGGGCGGACAGGCTGCGGTCCTTGGTGACCACGGTCCAGCCGTCGGGCAGGAGCTTGATGAAGCGCTTGCCGGCGTTGACCATGGGCTCCACCGTGAAGCACATGCCGGGCGCGAGCCTCAGGCCCTCCCCGGGGGTGCCGTAGTGCAGCACCTGGGGGTCCTCATGGAACTCACGGCCGATCCCGTGCCCGCAATACTCCCGCACCACTGAGTAGCCCTGGGACTCCACGAACTCCTGGATGGCATGCCCGACGTCGCCCAGGGTCGCGCCCGGTCGCACCACTCGGATGCCCCGGAACATGGCCTCGTGGGTGACGTTGACTAGGCGCCGCGCCAGAACCGAGGGCTCGCCCACGAAGAACATCTTGCTGGTGTCGCCGTGGTAGCCGTCCTTGATGACGGTGATGTCGATGTTGACGATGTCCCCGCGCTTGAGGCGCTTGTTGCCGGGGATGCCGTGACAGACCTGGTGGTTGACGGAGGTGCAGATGGAGCGAGGAAAGCCCCGGTAGTTGAGGGGCGCGGGGATGGCCTTCTGGACCCGGGTGATGAACTCGTGGCAGATGGCGTCGAGCTCGTCCGTGGTGACCCCTGGTTGCACATGGGGCCCGATCATGTCGAGCACGTCCGCCGCTAGGCGGCCGGCCACGCGCATCCGCTCGATCGCCTCGGGGGTCTTGATCTGTACGCTCATCGCCGTGCCGGATGCGTCCACGTCTGCTGCGGATCTCTCGGAATTGCTTAAGCTTTCTTCCTGGCAGCGATTGCCGGGCGCAAGCCGCCTATGGTATATAAGCGCCCGCCTTGCCGCAAACCCAGGCCGCAAGCCTGGGTTGGGTCCAATACCACGGGACCCTGAGACCCCGCCCGCGAACGCAAGGGCCCCCGAGCTCCCGCTCAGGGGCGCGGGGTGACGAGCCCCGCTCGCTGATGCGGCGGGGAGACCGACCACACACGCGTCGACACATGCCGCTGGGTGCCCCAGGCGGGTTGCGGCATGGGATGCGTGGAGGCTTAACCCGATCCTAGAGGAATCGACCATGACCGACGTATCGATGCGTCAGATGCTGGAGGCCGGCGTGCATTTCGGCCACCAGACCCGCTACTGGAACCCCAAGATGGGTGCCTTCATCTTCGGGCACCGCAACAAGATCCACATCATCAACCTGGAGAAGACGGTCCCGCTCTTCCAGGAGGCGATGAACTTCATGAGCACCCTGGCCGCCAATGGCGGTCGCGTCCTGTTTGTCGGCACCAAGCGGGCGGCGCGGGACGCCATCCGAGAGGAGGCCCTGCGCTGCGGCATGCCCTACGTGAACCATCGCTGGCTCGGCGGCATGCTCACCAACTTCAAGACCATCAAGCAGTCCATCAAGCGCCTCAAGGACCTGGAGGCCATGTTCGAGACCGGCACCATCGAGCGCTTCAGCAAGAAGGAGGCCCTGGACCTGGCCCGGGAGCGCGACAAGCTGGAGCAGAGCCTGGGCGGGATCAAGAACATGGAGGGTCTGCCCGACGCCCTGTTCGTGATCGACGTGGGCCACGAGAAGAACGGCGTGACCGAGGCCAACAAGCTCGGCATCCCGGTGGTGGGCGTGGTCGACACCAACAACGATCCGAGTCGGGTGGATTACGTGATCCCGGGCAATGACGACGCCATCCGCGCGGTGCGCCTCTACATCGCCGGGGCCGCCGACGCCGTCCTGGACGGTCGCAACACGGCGGCCGGCATGCTCTCGGGCCGGGCGCCCGAGTACCAGGACCTGTCCGCGGTGGCGCCAGAGTCCGCCTGAGCCACAGGCCGAGAACCTAGCACCGTCCCCGGGCCGCCGGCATGAGACGCCGAGCGCGCCCGGCGGTGGGCCCTTCCGGGTCGCCCGGCCGAGGTCGGCCGGGCGTATCCATCATCCATTCAATTTCCAGGCCCCAGTAGGGGGCGAGGACCTTAGCTATGGCGATCACAGCGGCATTGGTGAAGGAGCTACGCGAGCGCACTGGCGCCGGCATGATGGAATGCAAGAAGGCGTTGGTGGAGGCCGATGGGGACATCGAGGCCGCCATCGAGGCGATGCGCAAGTCCGGCCAGGCGAAGGCGGCCAAGAAGTCGGGCCGAATTGCCGCCGAGGGGGTGGTGATGATCGAGGTCGCCCCGGGGGCCAAGCGGGGCGTCCTGGTCGAGATCAACTGCGAGACCGACTTCGTCGCCAAGGATTCGAACTTCGGCGGCTTCGCCGCCGCGGTGGCCCGCACGGCCCTGGCGCCGGAGGCGGGCGATGTGGCGGTCCTGGCCGAGATGCCCTTGGCGGGCGACCCCGAGACCACGGTCAATGGCGCCCGGGAGGCCCTGATCGCCAAGATTGGCGAGAATGTGCAGGTGCGGCGGCTGGTGCGTTTCGACGATGCCGAGGGCATGCTCTACAGCTACCGCCACGGGGTGCGCATCGGCGTTCTGGTTGAGCTCATCGGCGGGAACGAGACGCTGGGGCGCGACATTGCCATGCATATCGCGGCCAGCAACCCCCTGTGCGTGAGCGCCGACCAGGTGCCCGCGGAGACCCTGGAGAAGGAGCGGGAGATCTTCCGGGCCCAGGCCCTGGACAGCGGCAAGCCCGCGAACATCGTCGATAAGATGATCGAGGGTCGGGTGCGCAAGTTCCTCGAGGAGGTGACCCTCCTGGGCCAGGCCTTCGTGAAGGACCCCGAGATCACGGTGGAGAAGCTGCTGAAGCAGGCGGGCGCCCAGGTCCGGCGCTTCGCCCGTATCGAGGTGGGCGAGGGGATCGAGAAGCGCACCGAGAACTTCGCCGAAGAGGTCATGGCCCAGGTGCGGGGCGACTAGCGCCCGATCTGGATCCCCGTCTGACTCAGGGACGGGCGGCGCGCCGCCGCCCGCCCCGAGCGATACCCCCGGCGCAGCCTGCCACAACCAAGAAGGGTCACGAGGATGTCGCTCCCCATCCCTGAAGGTCCGGTCTACCGGCGCATCCTGCTGAAGCTCCGCGGCGCGGCCCTGCAGGGGGCCGGCGGCTCCGGGATCGACCCGGACACCCTGGAGCGCTTTGCCGGCGATGTGCGCGACCTGGTAAGCGCGGGCGTCCAGGTGGCCCTGGTAATTGGCGGAGGCAACCTGTTCCGGGGGGCGGGGCTGGCGGCTCGGGGCATGGATCGGGTCATCGGAGACCATATGGGCATGCTGGCCACGGTGATGAATGCCCTGGCCATGCAAGACGCCTTGGGGCGGCTCGGGGTGCCGGCGCGGGCCCTGTCCGCCCTGCGCATGGACCAGGTCTGCGAGGGCTACACGCGGGATTTGGCGGTGCGTCACCTGGAGCAGGGTCGGGTGGCCATCCTCGCCGCTGGCACCGGAAACCCCTTCTTTACCACCGATTCGGCCGCCAGCCTGCGGGCCATCGAGATCGGCGCCGACCTGCTGATCAAGGCCACCAAGGTGGACGGGATCTATTCCGCGGACCCGCTGCGGGACCCCCACGCGACCTTCTACCCCCGAATCAGCTACGATCGGGCCCTGCGCGAGGGGCTTGAGGTGATGGACGCCACCGCCATCGTGCTGTGCCGGGACCACCGCCTGCCGCTGCGGGTGATGAACATCAACGCGCCCGGCGCCTTGCTGCGGCTGATCCGCGGCGAGGAGCTGGGCTCCCTGGTCGTGAGTGGTGACTGAAGATGATCGATGACGTCAAGAAGGACACGGCGGAGCGCATGGCCAAGAGCGTCGAGGCCCTGACCCACGAGCTGGCGAAGATCCGCACCGGGCGCGCCCACCCCTCGCTCCTGGATCACGTCACCGTCTCCTACTATGGCAGCGAGATGCCCATCCGGCAGGTGGCGAACGTCACCGCGGAGGATGCCCGCACCCTGGCCGTGACGCCCTGGGAGAAGGGGATGGTGCAGGCGGTCGAGAAGGCGATCATGCAGTCGGATCTGGGGCTCAACCCCAATACCGCCGGGACCGTGATCCGGGTGCCCCTGCCGCCGCTCACCGAGGAGCGGCGCCGGGACCTGATCAAGGTCGCGCGCCAAGAGGCGGAGCAGGCCCGGGTCGCCGTGCGGAACATTCGCCGCGACGCCAATGGTGCGCTCAAGGAGCTGGTGAAGGAGAAGCTGATCTCCGAGGACGACGAGCGGCGGGGCCAGGAACTGGTCCAGAAGCTTACCGACCAGTACGTCAAGGAAGTGGATGCCGTGCTCGCCGAGAAGGAGCAGGACCTGATGTCCATCTGAGTTTGCCCGGGCGGACCCAGGGCCAGAGCGTGGACAAGGCGACACCGGAGACTGGCGGCGGGGACCCGGTCCCACGCGTGCCCCGGCACGTCGCCATCATCATGGACGGCAACGGGCGCTGGGCCCGCCAGCGACATCGGGCCCGCACCTGGGGCCATCGGCAGGGGGTCAGGAGCGTGCGCGCGGTGGTGGAGGAGAGCGTGCGCCGGGGGGTTGGAACCCTGACCCTGTTCGCCTTCAGCAGCGAGAACTGGCGCCGGCCCCTGTCCGAGGTCAATGTGCTCATGGATCTCTTCCTGAGCACCCTGCGCGGGGAGATGCGACGGCTCCAGGAGAACCGGGTGCGCCTGCGGGTCATCGGGGAGCGCTCGGCCTTCTCGGAAAAGCTCCAGCGCCGCATCGCCGAGGCCGAGGACGTCACGGCCGGGAATGAACGGCTCTGCCTCCAGATCGCCGCCAACTACGGGGGTCGCTGGGACATCGCCCAGGCCGCTCGGCGTCTGGTGGCCGACGTGCAGGCCGGGGCCCTCGCCGCCGCGGACGTGGACGAGGGGGCCCTGGCGGCGCGGCTGTCCTTCGCGGACCAACCCGACCCGGACCTCTTCATCCGCACCGGCGGCGAGAAGCGCCTGAGCAACTTCATCCTCTGGCAATCCGCCTACGCCGAGCTCTACTTCACCGATCTGCTGTGGCCCGAGTTCGATGCCGCGGCCTATGGTCTGGCCTTGGACGACTACGCGCGGCGCCAGCGTCGCTTCGGCCTGACCGGTGAGCAGGTCCAGGACCAGGTCCCGGCGGAAAGCGATGCCGATCGCTGACACCCTTGCCCGCTGGAGCCCCCTGCGCCAGCGGGTGCTCACGGCCTTCCTGCTCGGGCCCCTGGTCCTGGCCGCGGTGCTGTGGATACCTACCCCGGGGTTCGCCCTTGCCTTGGGGCTTGTGACCCTCGGGGCCGCCTGGGAGTGGGGTCAGCTCGGCGGGCTCCAGCGCCGGGACCATCGGGTCGGCTTCCTCGCCCTCATGGGGCTTCTGCTGCTCTTGCTCTGGCTGCTGCCGTGGTCGCGGCCCTGGGTCATGGGCGCCGGGGCCCTGTGGTGGCTGATCCAGGTGGTGCATATCGCGCGGGTGCGAGAGGTGCCGATCGAGTCCGGGATCTGGGCGGGGGAGCTGGCGGCCGGCCTGCTGGTGCTGGGGGCTCCCTGGGCGGCCCTGGTGGAGCTCCACGGGGCCAGCGCCCAGGGCCCGGTCCTGGTCCTGTTCCTGATGATGCTGATCTGGAGCGCTGATTCCCTGGCCTACTTCGTTGGCCGGCGCTTCGGACGCACCAAGCTCGCGCCCCGGGTCAGCCCAGGCAAGACCCGGGAAGGGGTCTACGGGGCCCTGGCCGGTGCCGTCCTGTGGGGCCTGATCTTCGGCTGGGCCCGCTCGCTCGATCTATCCGGGACCCTGGTGGTGATCCTGTTGTGCGGTGTGACGGTCGCGGTCTCGGTGGTGGGCGATCTGTACGAGAGCCTGTTGAAGCGCCGCCGTGGGGTCAAGGACTCCAGTCACCTGCTGCCCGGGCACGGAGGCATGCTCGACCGGGTGGACAGCCTCACCGCGGCGGCCCCCGTCTTCGTGCTCGGTCTCGTCCTGACTGGAGGTCTTCCATGATAGGCGTCGCGGTGCTCGGCTCCACGGGCTCCGTCGGGGTCAGCACCCTCGACGTGGTGGCGCGCCACCCGGACCGTTTCCGGGTCGTGGCGCTGACGGCCAACGACAACGCGGAGCGGCTGGCCGAGCAGTGCCGGCGCTTTCGCCCCCGCTACGCAGCCATGGCGAACCGGGAGGCGGCCGGGCGTCTGGCCGGTTTGCTCGCGGGGCGGGCCGAGGGGCCCGAGATCCTCGCCGGCGTGCAGGGCCTGGAGGAGGTAGCCAGCCTACCCGAGACCGATTATGTGATGGCGGCCATCGTCGGCGCCGCGGGTCTGCCGCCCACCCTGGCGGCGGCCCGTGCCGGTAAGCGGGTGCTGCTCGCCAACAAGGAGTCCCTGGTGATGGCCGGTGCCCTCTTCATGGGGGCGGTGGCCGAGAGCGGGGCGGAGCTCCTGCCCATCGACAGCGAGCACAACGCCATCTTCCAGTGCCTGCCGAGCGTGTTTCGCCGCGGTCTTCCGGAGGTGGGGGTGGAGCGTATCCTGCTCACCGCCTCCGGCGGCCCTTTCCTGCACTGGCCGGCGGAGCGGCTGGCCGCGGTCACCCCCGAGCAGGCCTGTGCCCACCCCGTGTGGAGCATGGGGCGCAAGATCTCGGTGGATTCGGCGACCCTGATGAACAAGGGGCTGGAGGTCATCGAGGCCTGCTGGCTCTTCGGCACTACCCCGGATCGGGTCGAGGTGGTGGTCCACCCCCAGAGCGTGGTCCACTCCCTGGTCCAGTACCGGGATGGGTCGGTCCTCGCCGAGCTCGGAAACCCGGACATGCGCACCCCCATCGCCCAGGCCCTCGCCTGGCCCGATCGACTGGATTCCGGGGTGGCGCCCCTGGATCTGGTGGGGGTGGGCCGGTTGGAGTTTCAGGCGTCGGACCCACATCGGTTTCCATGTCTGGGTCTCGCCTACCAGGCGGCCCGCACCGGGGAGTCGGGCCCCACGGTGCTCAACGCGGCCAATGAGGTGGCGGTCGCCGCCTTCCTCGACGGCCGTCTGGGCTTTCTCCAGATCGCGGAGCTGGTGGACCGCGTCCTCCAATCCATGCCCCTGGAGCCGGTGGTGGACGTGGGCCTCGAGGTCCTGTTGGATATCGACCGACGTGCTCGCTCCCTGGCCCTGTCCCTGCTTGGGAACCTGACCTGAGCAACGGAGCTCTTAAGATCACCGTGGACCTGCTCTTCACCATCGGCTCCTTCCTCGTCGCCCTGGCGATCCTGATCTCGGTTCACGAGCTCGGGCACTTTTGGGTGGCGCGCCGGCTGGGGGTCAAGGTGCTGCGCTTCTCCATCGGCTTTGGCCGGCCCCTGCTGCGGCGCCAGCGCGATCCCGAGTCCACCGAGTACGTGCTGGCGGGCATCCCGCTCGGGGGCTACGTCAAGATGCTGGACGAGCGGGAGGGGGAGGTGCCCCCAGATCAGCTCCATCTGGCCTTCAACCGCCAGCCCCTGTGGAAGCGGTCGGCCATCGTGGCGGCCGGCCCCCTGTTCAACCTGGCCTTCGCGATCCTCGCCTACTGGGCCATCTTTCTGGCCGGAGACACGGGGCTCAGGCCCATGGTGGGTGCCGTGGAGCCCGGCTCCATCGCGGCCGAGTCGGGTTTCCAGAGGGGGGATGAGCTGCTGCGGATCGGCGATCGGGCCGCCCCGACCTGGGAGAGCGCCGTCTTCGCCTTCATGGCCGAGGGTCTGGATCGCGAGGACCTTCCCGTGCGGGTCCGCGACGCCTCGGGCGTAGAGCTCGACCGTTGGGTGAGGGCGGAGCGACTGGCGCAGCTACCCGAGGATCCGAACATCTTGGGGCGGCTGGGGCTGAGCCCCCTGAGGCCGCCCCTGCCCGCGGTCATCGGCGAGCTCACCCCGGGGGAGCCGGCGGAGCAGGCCGGGCTGCGTGTGGGGGATCGCATCCTGGCGGCGGATGGGACGCCCGTGGACGGCTGGAGGGAGTGGGTGGAGCTGGTCCGGGATAGCCCCGGCAGGGCGCTGCGGGTGGAGATCGAGCGGGGCGGCGAGCGCCTGGAGCTGACGGTAGTCCCTCGGGAGCTGGAGGCGGAGGGGGTGCGGATCGGGCGCATCGGGGCAGGGGTCCAGGCGCGCGACGACCTGTTGGAGCCCTACCGGGTCGAGGTCCGCTACGGTCCCATCGAGGCCCTTGGCCAGTCCGTGGCCAAGACCCTGGACATGAGCGCGCTCATGCTTCGGGTGATGGGCCGCATGCTGATCGGGCAGGCCTCGGTAGAGAACCTCAGCGGCCCCATCACCATCGCCGAGACGGCGGGCCGCACCGCGAGCTACGGGCTCGATTACTTCATCAAGTTCCTGGCCGTGGTCAGCATCAGCCTGGGGGTGCTGAACCTGCTGCCGATCCCTATCCTGGACGGCGGCCACCTGCTGTATTTCTTCATCGAGTGGGTCAAGGGCAGCCCACTTTCGGAGCAGGCCCAGCTCCAGGGCCAGAAGATCGGCCTGGTCCTGCTGGCCGCCCTCATGTCGCTCGCCTTCTATGTCGACCTGTACCGGCTCTTTGGCTAGCCCCACCCTTCCCGTATACTAAGCCCCCGTCTTTGGTCACCTGACGCTTGGTGGCCGACACCATCTCGGGGAGCTCTCCTTGCGCGTCTCACCACCGGTCCCAGGTCGCCGCCGGCGTCTGCCTCTCTTTCTATGCTTGATCCTCGGTCTCTGGGGGGCGCAGGCCGTCGCGGAGCAGTTCCAGATCGCGGATATTCGCGTCGAGGGGCTGCAGCGCATCGCCCCGGGGACCGTCTTCACCTATCTGCCAGTGCAGGTGGGCGACACGGTCGGGGACGACGTGACCGGCAACGTCATCCGCGCCCTCTACCAGACCGGCTTCTTCGATGACGTGCGCGTGGAGCGCGATGGCAACGTCCTGGTCCTGCGGGTCGAGGAGCGGCCGGCCATCGCCCAGATCGAGTTCAGCGGTAATCGGGACCTGGACGAGAAGGCCCTGAGGGCGGCGGTGGCCGACATCGGGCTCAAGGAGGGCCGGGTCTTCAACCGCTCGGTTCTCGAGCGCATCGAGCAGGAGCTGGAGCGCCAGTACTTCTCCCGGGGCAAGTACGGCGTCCTGGTCCAGTCCACCGTGTCCCCCCTGGAGCGCAATCGGGTTGCCATCCGCATCGAGATCACCGAGGGCCTGACCGCCCGTATCAAGCAGATCAACATCATCGGCAACCAGGCCTTCGAGGAGAAGGAGCTGCTCAAGCAGTTCCAGCTCGGCAAGACCCGCTGGCATTCCTTCTACTCGAAGAACGACCAGTACTCCAAGCAGAAGCTCGCCGGGGATCTGGAGGCCCTGCGCTCCTTCTATCTGGACCGCGGCTTCATCCAGTTCGAGATCAAGTCGACCCAGGTCTCCATCAGCGCCGACAAGAAGGAGATCTACGTCACCGTGGTGATCAGCGAGGGGGACCGCTTCACGGTAAGCGACATCAAGCTCGCCGGGGAGCCCGCGGTCCCGGTCGAGAAGCTCTTCCCCCTGATCCATCTGCGCCGCGGCGAGTACTTCTCCCGCAAGCTCACCACCGAGAGCTCCGAGCGCATCTCCAACTTCCTGGGCGACGAGGGCTACGCGTTCGCCAACGTCAACACGGTGCCCGAGATCGACGCGGCCAACAAGCAGGTGGCGGTGACCTTCTTCGTGGACCCCGGCAAGCGCGTGTACGTACGGCGTGTCAACATGAAGGGCAATACCCGCACCCGCGATGAGGTGCTGCGCCGCGAGATGCGGCAGCTCGAGAGCGCCTGGTTCTCCGCCGCCCTGGTGCGGGAGTCGCGCGAGCGCCTGAACCGTCTCGGCTTCTTCGAGGACGTCACCATCGAGACCCCGGCGGTGCCGGGATCCGCCGACCAGGTCGACGTGAACGTCAACGTGAAGGAGAAGCCCGCCGGCAACCTCATGGCGGGTATCGGCTACTCCCAGTCCCAGGGCATCCTGCTGAACGCCAGCGTAACCCAGAACAACTTCCTGGGGACCGGCAAGCGGGTGGCCTTCGCCATCAACACCAGCCAGGCCACCCAGCTCTACCAGATTGCCTACCTCAATCCCTTCTACACCGTGGACGGGATCAGTCGCGGGTTCGACATCGCCTATCGGGCCACCGACTTCAACGAGCTCGTCGGCGCGGACTACACGACCAATGTGGGCACCGTCGGCATGAACTTTGGGCTGCCGATCTCCAGCACCTCCCGGGCCGGATTCGGGGTACGCTATCAGTACACGGATTTCAAGGCCGGATTCTCCAGGCTCGCCCAGGAGTTCGTGGCCGAGAACGGCGACACCTTCAATGACTTCCTCCTGAACGCGAGCTATACGAGCGATTCCCGGGACAAGGCGGTGTTCCCGACCAGGGGCGCGCTTCAGTCCCTACGTCTCGATGTCAGCGTCCCCGGCAGCGACCTCCAGTATTACAAGGCCAGCTACTCGGGCACCCAGTACATTCCGCTGACGTCCCGCTTCGTGCTCTCACTCTCCGGCGACCTCGCCTACGGCGACGGCTACGGAAGCCTGAACTTCCTGCCCTTCTTCGAGAACTACTACGCGGGCGGCCCGCGCACGGTGCGCGGCTTCAAGGCCAACACCCTGGGACCGCGCGAGACCACCGTCCCCTATGATCCCGTGGGCGGCAACACCAAGGTGGTGGGCAGCATCGAGCTATTCGCACCTCCGCCCGTCGGAGGTGAGTTCGAGAAGACCCTGAGGATCGGCGTCTTTCTCGATGCGGGCAACGTCTGGGTCACCCAGGGGACCGACCTGGTGGCGCCCACCGGCTTCGACCTCGGCGAGCTGCGTTACTCCGCTGGCATCTCCACCGCCTGGCTGTCCCCCATCGGGGCCCTGTCCTTCAGCTTCGGATTCCCCTTGAACGAGAAAGAGGGGGACCAAACCCAGGTGTTCCAGTTCGGGATCGGCCAGACCTTCTAAGCAGGAGGAGCCCCGGTGCAGCCACGCCTTGTCGTCACCTTCCTCGCCCTCCTGTCCTTCACGGGGGCGGCGGCCGCGGTGGAGGCGTACAAGATCGCCGTGGTGGACCCGAACCGGGTGGTGGAGAGCTCGCCCCAGTACGCCGCCGCCGGGAAATCCCTGCAAGGCGAGGTGGAGGAGCGCGAGCGGGGCCTGCGCAAGCAGCAGGAGGAGATCGCGGAGCTGCAGCGCCGCCTCGACCGCGAAGGCGATCTGATGAGCCAGAGCGAGATGCAGCGCCTGCAGAATGACATCCGCAGTCGCACCCGCAAGCTCAAGTACGCCCAGGACGAGTTCCAGGAGGATTTCGCCCTGCGCCAGAACGAGCTGCGTACCAAGCTGGCGCGCCAGGTCCAGGAGGTGGTTGTGGAGCTGGCCAAGGAGCTGGAGATCGATCTGGTGCTGAGCGAGGGACTGGTCTACTACAGCCCGCGCATCGACATCTCCGACCAGGTGATCGAGCGGCTCAAGCGGGAGTTCTCCAACAAGTGACGGGCGCCGCTTCTAGGTGGGAGTCGCGCTGATGTCCCGCGCTTGGCGCCTGGATGAGCTCGCGGCGGAGCTGGCCCTACCCTTCGTCGGCGACCCCGGGACTCGGGTCTCCCGGGTCGCCGATCTCGCGGTGGCCGAGTCGGATTGCCTGACCTTTCTCGGCGATCCCAGCTACCGCAAGCGTTTGGCCGAGACCCGCGCCGGGGTGGTGATCGTGGCGGAGCGCGATGCCAGCGCCTCTCCGGCGGCGGTGCTGATCAGCCCCAACCCCTACCTGAGCTTTGCCCGGGCGGCGCGCCTGCTCTACCCGGCCCCGCCCATGCGGGCAGGCATACACCCCTCGGCGGTCGTTGACCCCAGCGCCGAGATCGACTCTAGTGCCTGGATTGGCCCCCTCTCGGTGGTTGAGGCGGCGGCCTGGGTGGGCCCTCGGGTCTTCGTGGGCCCCGGTTGCATCCTGGGTGAGGGGGTTCGCGTGGACGCCGACAGCCGCCTGGTGGCGGCGGTGACCCTGTGCCGGCACACCCAGGTCGGAAAGCGGGCCCTGCTCCACCCGGGGGCCGTGGTCGGGCGCTCCGGCTTCGGCTTCGCCAGGGACGGGGAGCGCTGGGTGCGGATCCCCCAGGTGGGCCGGGCCGTCCTGGGCGACGACGTGGAGATCGGCGCCAACACCACGGTGGATCGGGGCGCCATCGAGGACACGGTGATCGGCGACGGGGTCAAGCTGGACAATCAGATCCAGATCGGCCACAACGTGCGTATCGGCGAGCATACCGCCATGGCCGCCAACGTCGGGATCTCGGGCTCCACCCACATCGGGCGCAACTGCACCATCTCGGGGGCCGTGGGCATGGCGGGCCACCTCACCATCGGTGACGACGTCCACTTCACGGGCATGGCCATGGTGACCCGCTCCTTCACCGAGCCGGGGTCCTATAGCAGCGGCATCCCCGCCATGCCGAGCGCCGAGTGGCGGCGCAATGTGGCGCGTTTTCGGCACCTCGATGAGCTGTCGCGCCGACTCAAACAACTTGAAGCGCACGTCGCCTCGCTGAGCGCGGCGCCGCGGCAGGAGGAGCAGTGATGGAAGCCACGCGATCCCCGGTCCTGGAGTCCGGGCAGAGTCCGCAGGGGGAGGCGGCCCCGGGGCTCAGCTCCATGGACATTCACAAGGTGCTGAGCCTCCTGCCGCACCGCTATCCCTTCTTGCTTATCGATCGGGTGCTGGAGTTCGAGCGCGACGACCATCTGATCGCCCTGAAGAATGTCAGCTTCAACGAGCCCTTCTTCACCGGGCACTTTCCGGTCCGCCCGGTGATGCCGGGGGTCCTGATCGTGGAGGCGATGGCCCAGGCCACTGGGCTCCTGGCCATGGCGTCCCGGCCCGACGAGGTGGGTGAGAAGGCCCTGTATTATTTCGTCGGCATCGACAAGGCGCGCTTCAAGCGTCCGGTGGAGCCGGGCGACCAGTTGATCATGAAGGTCACGCTGGAGGCGGTGCGCCGGGGTATCTGGAAGTTCATGGGGGAGGCGCGGGTGGACGACCGCCTGGTGGCCTCCGCCGAGATCATGTGCACCGCCCGGGACTTCACCGGTTGATCCACCCCAGTGCCGTCATCGATCCGGATGCCCGGCTCGACGAGGGTGTCGAGGTGGGGCCCTTCGCGGTCATAGGGCCGGGGGTGGAGATCGGCGCCGGCACCTGGATTGGTCCCCACGCGGTGGTGCGGGGCCCCACCCGGATCGGGCGCGACAATCGGATCTTCCAGTTCGCCTCGGTGGGCGAGGACCCCCAGGACAAGAAGTACGGCGGGGAGGCGACCCGCCTCGAGATCGGCGACCGCAACCGCATCCGCGAGTACGTCACCATCCATCGCGGCACGGTGCAGGACCGGGGCGTTACCTCGATCGGCGACGACAATCTCTTCATGGTGTCCACCCATGTGGCCCACGATTGCCGGATCGGCAACCAGGTCATCATGGCAAACGCTGCCTCCCTGGGGGGGCACGTGGTGGTTGGCGACTGGGCCATCCTGGGCGGCTTCACCATCGTCCACCAATTCTGCCGCATCGGCGACCACAGCTTCTGCGCCATGGGCTCGGTCCTGACCAAGGACGTGCCCCCCTACGTGACCGTTGGCGGACATCCCGCCGAGCCCCATGGCATCAACAGCGAGGGGCTGAGACGCCGCGGATATCCGGCGGGGACCATCGCCGCCATCAAGCGGGCCTACCGGGCGCTCTATGTGTCCGGGCTCGCACGGGCCCAGGCCCTGGAGCGGATCCAGCCCTTGTCAGCCGAGGTCCCGGAGGTCGCCGCCTTCGTCTCCTTTATCACGGATAGCGGCCGCGGCATCGCGCGCTGATGTCCCCGCCTCGGCTCCGGGTCGGCATCGTCGCCAACGAGGTCTCGGGCGACATCCTAGGCGCCGCCCTGGTGACCGAGCCGCGGGCCCTGGCGCCCGAAGTCCGTTGCGTGGGCGTGGCCGGACCGCGCATGCAGGAGGCAGGCTGCGAGACCCTGTTCCCCATGGAGCGGCTTTCGGTGATGGGTCTCACGGAGGTGCTGGGGCACCTGCCGGAGCTGCTCGCCCTGCGCCGGGGGCTGATCAGGCACTTCAGGGCCGAGCCGCCCGACGTCTTTATCGGCGTCGACGCCCCCGACTTCAACCTGGGTCTGGAGCGGCGCCTGCGCGACGACGGCATCCCGACGGTGCACCTGGTGAGCCCCACCGTCTGGGCCTGGCGCCCAGGGCGGGTCAAGGGCATCCGCCGGGCCGTGGATCTGATGCTCTGCGTCTTTCCCTTCGAGGAGTCATTCCTGCGCCAGCACGGGGTGCCCGCCCGCTTCGTGGGTCACCCCCTGGCGGATCAGATCCCCCTGGAGGTGGACCAGGAGGCGGCGCGGGCCGAGCTTGGTCTGCCGAGCGAGGGTCCGCTCATCGCCATACTCCCCGGCAGCCGGGCAGGCGAGATGGAGCGTCTGGCGATCCCCTTCGTGGAGACGTCCTTGCGCTGTCTGGAGGCCGAGCCCGCCCTGCGTTTCGCCGTCCCCCTGGTCAATGCCAGGCTGCGCGCCCACCTCGAGGCGGTGCTGCGGCGTCTCGCCCCTGACCTTCCCGTCACCCTGGT
>JBLMWY010000133.1:0-6332 GCA_050257475.1 Bdellovibrio bacteriovorus | reverse complement strand
CGGCGGGATGGTCAGGACCTGGTGGCCGGCGGCCTACGCTTCGAGACCCTCCAGGTGAGGGGGGGTGGGGGCATGCCGGAGCATCGCCTGAGCCTCTCCCTCAGCGGCGAGCCCCTGTCGGTGCGCCTGGAGGGCGCCGGCTCCCTGGCCGAGGACCGGTCCTACCAGGGGACCCTGAGCCGACTGGATCTGGACTCGGCCCTCCTCGGGGCCTGGCGCCTGCAGCGTCCCATGCCGCTCAGCCTCGCAGGGACCCAGATGGCGGCCGGGCCGTTGTGCCTGCGCAATGGCCCGGGCTCCGGGGGCTGCCTCGGCTTCGATCAGCAGGGACCCGGCCGCTGGAGCGCCGACATCGACCTGGACCGGCTGGGGGTGGAGCTGGTGCAGGACTTCCTGCCCCCTAAGCTGACCGCCGAGGGCGAGGCTCGGATCAAGGGCCGCTTCCAGGCCGAGGGGCCCCTGCTCAGCGGAGGCGCGGTGGCGGAGATTCCCACCGGCCGCCTGCGGGTCACCCTCGGCCGCGGCAAGGGGGAGGTGCTGGAGCTCTCGGGCAGCCGCCTGAGCCTGGACTCGGGGACCAAGGGGATCGGCGGTCGGCTCGATCTGCCGCTTCAGGGTCTGGGCACGGTGGCGGGCGACCTGGAGCTTCCGGGTTGGCGTCTGGACCAGCCCGGGCGGCCGGACCAGCCCCTGCGCGGCGCCCTGCGCGCCAGCCTGGAGGGCCTCTCGCGGGTGTCCAATCTGGTGCCTGACCTCGTTGGCGTCACCGGGGGCATCGACGCTGACCTGGCCCTGGCGGGAACCCTGGGTCGCCCCGAGGTTCAAGGGCAGGCAAGCGCCCTTGGTCTGGGGGGCGAGGTGCCGCTCATCGGTCTCAAGCTCTCTGACCTCAACGTCAGGGTCCTCGCGGACCGGGAGCGCCTGGATCTGCAAGGGGAGGGCAACCTGGGTGGTGGGCGTCTTGAGGTCATTGGGGAGTACCTCCTGGGCCCCGGAGACCCAGGCGGCTGGGTCCGGATCGCGGGAAACCGGCTGAAGGTGGCGGATACCAAGGAGTATTTCGCGGTCGTCTCCCCGAGCATCGACCTGGCGATGGATGCCCAGGGTCTGCGTGTGCGTGGGGAGGTTCAGGTGCCCGAGGCGCGCATCCGTCCGCGCTCACTTCCCGCGGGCACCGTCTCCAGCTCCCCCGACGTGGTGCTGGTGGAGCAGGGCGGGGCCGGCGCGGGCGCCGGTCTGCCGCTGGATCTGGACCTGCGGGTGCGCCTCGGCGATGACGTGACCATCGATGCCTTCGGGGTGCGCGGGCGCCTCGCCGGTGACCTGCGGGTCTTCCAGGAGCCGGGTCGGCCGATGCTCGGGGATGGCCAGCTCGCGATCGTCGACGGCATCTACCGGCTCTCCGGAGGGTTCGGACTGGCGGCCGAGATGGGCGTTCCACTCACCATCGAGCAGGGCCGGCTGGTGTTCGCAAAGAGCCCAATCGACAACCCCGGGCTCCTGCTCCAGGCCCAGCGGGAGGGAGGGGACACCACCGCCGGGGTGCGGGTGTTGGGCACCCTGCGCAACCCCAAGCTCGCCTTCTTTTCCGAGAGCGATCCCGACCTGACCCAGTCGGAGATCACCACCTACCTGCTGACCGGGGTGCCGCCCCGGCGGGATACGGGCGGCGAGGACCGGGCCCTGTCCCTGGGGACCTATGTGAGGCCCAAGCTCTTCATGGAGTACGAGACCGGACTCGGTGATCAGAAGGACAAGGTGAAGCTGCGCTACGACCTGAGCCGCCGCATCGAAGTGCAGACCGAGACCGGGGAGGGCCAGGGGGGCGACATCTTCTTCAAGTTCGAGCGCTGACAAGGTCGTGAAGAATCCGTCGCGAGCCGCCGCCTGCGCCCTGCTCCTGGTCCTCGCCTCACCCTGGGTCGCGTCGACGGCGGGGGAGGGCGTGCCCGCTGCCGCCGTAATCGGCTTCGATCTCGGGCGACTCGATGACCGCGGGCTCCAGGGGTCTCCCGGGGGTCTGAGGTCCCTGGACTACGAATACTGCATCCCGGAGGCGGCCCCTTTTCGTGCGCGGGTGAGCGCCATCGACCCCAGCGCCCGATTCATGCCTGGAAGCCCGGGCCGCATCGGCTGCCGACCCGGCCAGGTGCTGGTCCTCGGAAACACCCATCAGCCGGGGTTCCGGGAGGTGCTGCAGGCCCTGGCCGGCCTCCCCTTCGTGGAGCGCATCCAGGAATGCGTCCACGAGTGAGCGCCCCATCCCTTTACCGGCCCCATGTCCGATCCTAGCGGCTCCTCGGCCCCGGGCCCTGCCCTCTGGAGCCCCCGGTATTGGCCGAGCTGGCTGGGCGTAGGCTTCCTCTACGCCTTGGGCCGGCTGCCCTTCCCCCTGATCTGGGCCCTTGGCCAGGCCCTGGGGCGCCTCGCCTACTGGCTCGCGGCCGACCGCCGGGCGGTGGCGCGGCGCAACCTGGAGATCTGTCTCCGGGAGACCCCGCGCCAGGAGCGTGAGCGCATCCTGCGTGACCATTTCGGCTGGCTGGGGGTCGCCGCCCTGAGCGAGGGGGTGGGCTGGGGCATCTCGCGGCGGCGTCTCGCCCGGCTGGTGCGCATCGAGAACCGCGGTCCTATCGATGCCCTGATCGCCGAGCGGCGGCCTGTGATCGTGCTGGTTCCCCATTTTGTCGGCCTGGAGCTGGGTGGAGCCGCATTCACGGGCCTGGTCCATTCCGGGGTCTACATGTACCAGCGCATCCGCAACCCCGTGGTGGACTGGCGCGTGCGCCGGGCAAGGCGCCAGTACGGCAGCGTCTCCATCGAGCGCAGCGACGACCTGCGGGGGCTGGTGCGGGAGATCCGGCGCGGGACCCCCTTCTTCTACCTACCCGATCAGGACGCGGGGCGCCGTGGTATCTTCGTGCCCTTCTGCGGCCTGCCCGCCTCGACGGTCCCCATGCTCGGACGCTTCGCGGCGCTCACCGGGGCCGTGGTGATCCCGACCTTCGCCCGCTACCTGGCCTGGGGCCGGGGGCTCAGCCTGATCTTCGACCCTCCGCTGGAGCCATTCCCCTCGGGGGATCCGGAGGCCGACGCGGGCCTCATGAATCGCCTGATCGAGGCGCGTATCCACAGCATGCCGGAGCAGTATTTTTGGGTGCATCGCCGCTTCAAGACCCGCCCGCCGGGGGAGCCCCCAATCTATCCGCCGAGGCGTCGCCGCTCGGCCTGAGCGGGTCCGCGCCGGGCGCCGCCGGGGCCCTTGGGCTTGGCCGCCCTCGGGACTGGGCCCTCGGTGCCGCCCTCCTGGCCGCCCTGATCCTGGCGGTCCATCGGCTGGTGGGATGGGGGGCCTTGCTCGCCCCCTGGCTGGTGTTTTCCCCCTGGCTGGTCCTGTGGCTGTTCCTGCTGACGGCGCTTAGCTATGTCCTGCGGGCGGTGCGGGTCTACGATTGGTTCCGCCCCCGGTTCGCCGGCCGCTTCCTCGTGGTGCTGAGGCTCAGCGTCCTGCACAACACGGCCAACAACCTGCTGCCCATGCGCGCCGGCGAGCTCGTCTTCCCCTGGCTCATGCGCCGCTATTTCGGCCATGGGTTCCTGGACGCGGCCGCGGCGCTCCTGTGGATCCGTATCCTGGACCTGCACTTCCTCGGGCTCATCGGGATCCTGATCCTCTATCTACGCCAACCCTCCTGGCTCTGGTGGGCGATCGCCGGCGTGTGGCTGGGGGGGCTCGGCATCCTGGCCCTGGTGGGCCGCTTCGGCGTCTCGGAGCGGCCCGCCGCGGCGGGCCGGGTGCGTCGCCTGGTCCAGCGCGTGGCGGCCGCCGCCCCCGGGGACCCCTGGCTGATCGCCCGGGCTTACCTATGGACCGCCGCCTCCTGGAGCCTCAAGTTCATTGCCTTTGCGAGCGTGCTTCAGCACTTCGTGCCCGTGGACTTCTGGCGGGTCCTGGCCGGGGTGATGGGGGCGGAGCTCTCCAGCGTCCTACCCTTCCACGGCATCGCCGGCAGCGGTAGCTATGAGCTGGCCGCGGTGGCGGCCTTGGTGCCGTTGGGGGTGGACGCCCGGCAGGCCCTGGCGGGGGCCGTTAACCTCCACCTGTTCCTGCTCGGGGTCACCCTGATCGGGGGAGGGCTCGGCTTGTTGCTGCCCAAGCCGGCGGCGGGGTCGAGCGGTGGGGCGGCGCGCCGACCCGGCTAGCCCTGGTAGGCGATGCCCCGCTCGGCGAGCCACCGTTGAAAGCGCTCGATCTTGGCCTCGAGTGAGCAGGTGGGCGGAAGCGCGTCCAGGTAGCGCCCGTAGGCGATGAGGAGCCGGGTCTGCTCCGCGTCGCCGAGCTCGGCCCAGTCGCGCGCCGGGACCTCGGGGCTTGAGGCTTGGTCCGAGGGGCTCATGGTAGGCTTTCCTTGTAGGCTGCCGGGGTCGCCGCTAGTTTAGGGGATGGTTTGGGTGTCGGGTCGATCGGCTCGAACACTGCCACGAGGTCAAGAGGGTTCCAGCCATGAGCGAAGACCGGATACTGGAGCGGGAGCCCGTCTTCGAGGGACGGGTGATTCGAGTAGCGGTGGAGAGGGTTGAGCTGCCCAATGGACGTCAGACGGAGCTGGAGGTCGTACACCACCCCGGCGGCGCGGCGGCTGTGGCGCTCGACGAGCAAGAGCGAGTCTGCTTGCTGCGGCAATACCGCCACGCTGGCGGGGGCTGGCTGTGGGAGCTGCCCGCGGGCAAGATCGACCCCGGTGAGGAACCCCTGGGAACCGCCCGACGCGAGCTTGAGGAGGAGGCCGGCGTGCGGGCCGGGGACTGGCAGGATCTCGGCAAGATGCACAGCTCCCCCGGGGTCTTCACGGAGGTCATCCACCTGTGGCTGGCCCGGGGGCTCGAGCCCCTTGCCCACGACCATGGCGAGGACGAGCTGATCGAGATCCACTGGTTGCCGCTCAATCAGGCCCTGGACTGGTGCGGAGACGGCACCATCACGGACGCCAAGACCCTGGTGGGGCTCTATCGGGCCAGCGCCCTGCTGAAGAGCGCCCTGGAGCTGATGCCCGAGGAGCCGGGCTGCTGAAAGGGACGGCCGCGGGCTGTCCCAAAATCCGATTCCCCCCGAGGACGACGCGTGCGTATCCAATGCCTGACCCATGTCCATTTCGAGGGACCCGCCGGGATCGAGGACTGGGCCCGGTCCCGGGGCCATGACCTCGACGTGACCCCGATGTTTTCGGGGTCCCTGCCGCCGGAACCAGGGAGCTACGATTGGCTGGTGGTGATGGGCGGCCCCATGTCAGTGGGCGACGACGATACCTATCCGTGGCTGGCTGACGAGAAGCGGACCATCCGGGCGGCCATCGACGCTGGCAAGAGGGTTCTGGGAGTCTGTCTAGGGGCCCAGTTGATCGCCCAGGTCCTGGGTGCCCGGGTCTACCGCAACCCGCACCCCGAGATCGGGTGGATGCCGGTCGAGCTCACCCCGGAGGCACTGGAGTCACCCCTGCTCGGATTCCTGCCCCCGTCGCTGCAGGTCTTTCATTGGCATGGGGACACCTTCGACCTGCCCCAGGGGGCCATCCATCTGGCGCGCAGCGGCGCCTGCGCCCATCAGGCCTTCTCGTACGCGGGGAGGGTGTTGGGCCTGCAGTTCCACCTTGAATCCACGCCCGCGAGCGTGCGCGACATCGTCGCCCATTGCGCCGACGAGATCCGTCCCGCCCCCTATGTGCAGGACGCCGCGCGCATGCTGGCGGCGGGGCCGGAGGACTATCGGGCGATCAGCGGTGCACTCTTCGGCATCCTGGATCGCCTGGCCGAGGTCTGAGCGCACCATGGCGTCGGACACCCTGGCTCGCTGCGCCTGGTGTGGCGACGATCCCCTCTATCGTGCCTACCACGATCGCGAGTGGGGCGTCCCGAGCCGCGACGAGACCCACCTGTTCGAGATGCTGACCCTGGAGGGGGCCCAGGCGGGTCTATCCTGGCTTACGGTGCTGCGCAAGCGCGAGGGCTATCGGCGGGCGTTCGCGGATTTCGACGCGGAGCACATGGCGCGGTTCGACGCCGCGGACGTGGCGCGCCTGCTGGCCGATCCTGGAATCATCCGCAATCGCCTCAAGGTCGAGGCGGCAATTGCCAATGCCCGGGCACTGCTAGCCTTGCGGGAGCGGGGTCAGACCCTCTCGGAGGTGCTGTGGGGCATCGTCGATGGGCGCCCCCGCCAGAACGCCTGGCTCAGCCTCGCCCAGGTGCCGGCCAGCACCCCAGAGTCAGACCGCATGAGCCGGGAGCTCAAGCGTCTCGGCTTCAAGTTCGTCGGCACCACCATCTGCTATGCC
>JBLMWY010000132.1:0-22818 GCA_050257475.1 Bdellovibrio bacteriovorus | reverse complement strand
CCATCGCGTCGGGTTTCCGTTCTCGTCGTAGGCGATAGGCTTTGGGCCAGAGCCGGTGGACCCGGAGATCCCGAATCGGACACCCAGGTCGCGGGCAAAGTCGTTGTTGGCGATGACCACGCGGGACTCGATCATGACCTGACGCACGGGGATGTCCAGGCGGCTTACGATGCCTCGGATGTCATCCAGCTTGGTCGTGGTGTCCTGCACGATGAGGGTGTTGGTGCGGGCATCCACGGTCACGTTGCCGCGCTCGGAAAGCATGTTGGCGTCCTTGGACTTGATCATGGTCGCCAGCTCCGCCGCCTTGGCGTAGTTCACCTGGATGAACTCCGAGCGCAGGGGAGCCAGGTCCTGGATTTGCTGCTGAGACTCGAGCTCCAGCTTCTCCTGGGCCGCCACCTCCTGGGTCGGGGCGACCATGATGACGTTGCCCGTCTGGCGCATGGACAGCCCCTTGGTCTTGAGGATGATGTCCAGGGCCTGGTCCCAAGGGACGTTCTTGAGCCGCAGGGTGATGTTGCCCTGCACCGTGTCGCTCGCCACCAGGTTGAGCCCGGTGAAGTCGGCCAGCAGCTGCAGGACGGCCCGCACCTCGATGTCCTGGAAGTTGAGCGACAGCCGGTCCCCCGAGTACACCACCTTGTTGCGCTGGGCCTCCTCCTTCTCGCTGGGCGTGAGTCCACGGAACTCCAAGGTGAAGAGGTCATCGGTCTGATAGGCGAGGTGCTCGAAGTCGCTGCCGGTCTGGATATCCAGCTCCACGTTGCGGCCCTTGGGTCTGGACTCCACGGCGCTCACCGGGGTGGCGAAGTCGCTCACGTCAAGGCGCCGGAACAGCCGCTGGGGCAGTGTCGTGTCGTAGAGATCCACAATGACCCGGCTCCCCTGCTCGCGAACCGCGACCCGGGTCTCCGCGCTCGGCAGCTTGATGGTCACGCGCCCCTCGCCGCCGGGACCACGTCGAAAATCGATGTCCCGCACCGCGGCCCCCGATCCCCGGGACGAGCGAGCCTGAGGCCGGGCCGCGACGGGCTGGGGTGCCGCGCGGGCCGCGGTCGTCGGGCCCTGAGGCAGCGGTGCCATAGGACCCGTGTCGCCGTCCCCGCTGTTGAGGCGGACCGTGACCCGGTTGCCGCTGGTGGTGACCTGGTAGGGGACCGGGTCGTTGAGGTTCAGCACCACGCGGGTGCGATCGCTTGCCTCCACCGCCACCAGGCTGTGAACCGCCCCGACCCCGATGGGTACGGCCTTGCGGTCGAGCTTGCTCGAGACCCCGGGAAAGTCGAGGGCGATGCGCGCGGGGGAGTCGGTGGAGAAGGTCTCGGGGTCCGGCACCGGCTCGGAGAGCGTGAGCTGGATCTCGACCCGGTTTCCGGGCAGGGCCGCGAACTGGACATCCTGAAGGTCCGCGGCCGCCGCCGGCGCGCTCAGGGCCCCAAGCAGGAGCGGCAGCCCCCCCCAAGTTGCAAGTGGGCGCGCGCACAGGCGGATCGGGCGCTGGCCGAGGGCTGACCGGGCTTGGGCTCTTGGGCTCTTCATGGCGACATGCCTGTAAGCGGGATTACTGGGTCAAGGACACCGTGGCCTGGCGCTCACGCCATTCGCCTGGGGCCTCGGAAATGACCTCCGTCAACTGGATCGCGTCGTCCTTGATGCTGGTGATCTGGCCGTTGTTGAGTCCCAGGTAGTTGCCGACGCGGACCCGATGCAGGGTCCCGTCCTGGGTGCGGATCAGGCCCCACGTGGTCTCGTTCTGCTCCAGGGTGCCGACCATGCGCAGGGAGTCCAGGGCGTAGCCCTCAAGCTCCTCCTTACGGCGCAGGGGATCAGGCGCCAGGCTGTCGCCCTGGGGCACATCGATGACCTCGTGGGTCTTGGTGTCAGCCACGAAGGGGTCGCGGCGATCGCCCGGCTCAAACACGAAGGTGCTGATCTGGGGGATCTCGGGGAGGGGCTCGATGGGCTCGGGGGCGCGCGCCTGCACCTGGCGTACATAGGCCTCGAGGTCGGACAGGCGGCTGTTGCCGCAGCCGGCGAGCCCGCCGATGGCCACGCCGACCAGCAGGAGCTGGGAGAGCGAGATGCGGGGGATTCGCCGGGTCATTTCACCGCCGCCTCGTCAAGGTATCGGTAGGTCTTGACGGTCGCCTGGAGGGCCAGCTTGGCCCCGTCGGTGCCCGTCTCGCCGGCTGTGCTCCCGATCTTCACGTCGTGGATGGTGACGATCCGTGGAAGCGCCGCCAGGCCGCTGATGAAGCGCCCGAAATCGTGGTAGCGCCCGGTGACGCGCACGTCGATGGGCAGCTCCGCGTAGAACTCCTTGGACTGCTCGCCCTGGGGCTGGAAGAGCTGAAACTCCAGGCCCGCCGCCAGTCCGGTCTGGGAGACGTCCACCAGCAGGGCCGCCACCTCGGTCTTGTCCGGGAGCTGGCGCAGCATGGCGCCGAAGGATTCCTTCATCTCCTCGAGCTGCTGCCGGTAGGCCTCCAGATTGGCGGCCTTGCGCTGCTTGGTCTCGAAGGTCTGGCGCAGGTCCAGCTCGGCGCGGCGCTCCTGGTCGAGGCGCAGGAGCTGGGACTCGGTGTCCAGGTAATAGATGGCGACGGCGAGACCGATGCAGGCGATGAGGATGACGACGGCCTTGATCGGTGTCGGCCATTCGCCGATGTTGTTGAGGTCGAGCTCGTTGAGTTTGCTGAGTTCCATGGCCGCGAATCCGATGGCTGCGTCGTGCGTCGTTCAGCTCGCCTTGGCCGGGCGGGCACCCTTCCGCGGGGGCTTTTTGTCGCCCGGGGCCGCGGGGCCCGGCTCTTCCCCGTTCGCGTCCTTGGCGCCGATCTGCTTGAAGGACAGGCGGAAGTGACTGAGGCCAGTGCCCGTCTTGTCCTTGTTCTCGATCAGCAGGAGGCGGGGACTGCCGATCCACTCGGAGCCCTCAACGTTACGCATGAAGGCCGAGACCCGGGCATTGGACTGGGCGCGACCTTCCAGCACCACCTCCCGGCCGGTCTGCTCGACCTTGGTCAGGTAGACGCCCTCGGGGATGGCGGTCACCAGCTCGTCGAAGAGCCGCACCACCTCGGGCCGGCTTTCCTGAAGCTGCTGGATGATGTTCATGCGTGCCAGCAGGCCGGCCTTGGTCTGCTCCAGGCGCTCGATCTCCTTGATCTGGCGGTCGAGCTGGGCGATCTGCTCGGTGAGGTATTGGTTGCGCGACTGCTGGGCGAGGATCCAGGCCTCGATCTGCAGGTGAACCAGCAGACCGCCCAGGGCCGTGAGGACCAGGGCAACGGCCCCAGCGACCGCAAAGTCACGCTGCCGGCGCTTGCGCTGCGCCTCGCGCCAGGGGAGTAGGTTGATGCGGGCCATTAGTCGAACCCCCGCAGGGCCAGGCCCACCGCGATCATCAGGGCGGGGGCCTCACGCATCAGCTCCTGGGCCTTGACCCGCGGCGACAGGGACATGTGGCCGAAGGGATTCGCGACCAGGACGGGCAGCCCGAGACGCTCCTCCACCAGTTGATCGAGCCGGCGAATGCTGGCGGCGCCGCCGGCCAGCACAATCTGGTCCACCCGGTTGAAGCTGGTCCCCGAGTAGAAGAACTGCAGGGCCCGGCTGATCTGCTGGGCCAGGGCCTCCTTGAAGGGGCTCAGGACGTCCCGCTCAAAGCCTTCGGCCAGATCCCCGTCCAGGACCTTTTGGGTCGCCTGGTCACGGGGCAGCCCGTAGCGGCGCTGGACCTCGTCGATGAGCTGCCCGCCACCAAAGTTCTGCTCCCTGGTGTAGACGATCTGGCCCTCGTGGAGCACGTGCAGGGTGGTGGTGGTCGCCCCCACATCGGCGACCGCGATCGTCTTGCCCCGTTGCTCCTCGGTGCGGCCACCGAGCAGCAGGGTGCAGGCGTTCTCCATGGCGTAGGCCTCCACATCCACCACCACCGCCGTGAGACCGGCGATCTCGAGGGCGCTCACCCGGTCGTCGACGTTCTCCCGCCGCGAGGCCGCCAGCAGGACATCCACGAGCTCGGGGCTGGATTGGGAGGGGCCAATCACGTCGAAGTCGATGTTGACCTCCTCCAGGGGATAGGGGATGTACTGATCCGCCTCGAGCTGGATCTGGTTCTCCATCTCCGCCTCGCCGAGTGCGCTGGACATGGAGATGATCTTGGTGATCACCGAGGAGCCAGAGACTGCGACTGCGGCTCGCCTGGTCTTGGTGCCGGCCTTGCTCAAGGCCCTGCGGATCGCCTGGCCCACCGCCTCGGACTCGGCGATCTTCTTCTCCACGATCGCGTTGGGGGGCAGTGGCTCGATCGCAAAAGCCTCGACGCGGAACAGGGCCGCGCTGGCGTTTGGCCCCTGGGACAGCTCGATCAGCTTGATCGAGGTCGAGCCGATGTCGATACCCAACAGTCCCTTGTTCTTGCGGGCGAAGCCGAGCATCAAGATCCTCTCTCACCGGAATGCGACGGGGCGCACAGCTTGAAGCGAATGCAAAAAGCCATCACAACCCACTAATCGAAATTGCTTTTTCCCAAGGGCCAGAGACCGAGTAAATGCACGAGCCCATTATAGCGAGCCGCCAACCCATCACCGGGACTCAGTGCTCGGATCGTGACGCAGTCCGCGCGAAGGGGCTTCGGGAGGCTCAGGCGCCGGTGCAGGCGCGCCGGGCCCGTGCTACCGTTTCGAGCCGAGTGAACCCGCGCCGGTGCTGCGCCCGACAGCCAGAAACGCCATGACCCGCCAACCGCCATAGGAGCACGTCGATGCCGGGATCTGATCGAGCCAGTGGGGCGCGTCAGCGCATGGCCTATGAGGCGGCTCGCATCATGGTGGAGCAGCGCCTGGCCGACTATGATCGGGCCCGCCGCAAGGCCGCCGAGCGCACGGGCATCCTGGACAGGCGCAGTTGGCCATCCAACGAGGCCATCCAGGAGGCCCTCATCACACAGCAGCGGCTATTCAAGGCAACGGATCAAGCACAGGGGCTAGAGCGGCTGCGGGGCGTCGCCATCGAGGCCATGCGGGCCTTTCACGGATTCTCCCCGCGCCTGATCGGTCCGGTGCTTGACCGGGCCGGGCCGGTCGAGCCGGGCATCCAGCTTTTCCTGTTCTCGGAGCGGCCCGAGGAGGTGGTGTTTCGGCTCCTCGAGCAGCAGATCCCCTGGCAGGAGCGCGAGCGCAGCTTCCGCTACGGGGGCGGGGAGCGCCGCAGCCACCCGGTCTTCCGCTTCTTCGCGGGTGAGACGCCGGTCGAGCTGATCGTGCTGCCGAGGTCGGCGCTGCGCAATCCGCCGCTCGATCCGGTCACCGAGCGGCCGGCGCGTGGGGCAAGCCGGGAGGACCTGGAGCGCCTGTTGGCCGCGAGCGCGGATCAGGACCTGTCCTGGCTCTGAGCTCCAACCCGAGGGCGGGCGGCACCCGCGCGCTCAGCGCTGGGAGATGGCCAGGTAATCCCGCTGGGCGGGGCCGTGGTAGATCTGGCGGGGCCGGCCGATGCGGTTGCTGGGGTCCGCCATCATCTCCATCCAGTGGGAGACCCAGCCCACGGTGCGGGCGATGGCGAACATGACCGTGAACATGTTGCGGGGAATCCCCAGGGCCCGATAGATGATGCCGGAGTAGAAGTCCACATTCGGGTAGAGCTTGCGCTCCACGAAGTAGTCGTCGGACAGGGCGATCTCTTCCAGCTTCATCGCCAGCTCGAAGAGCGGATTGTTGGCATCCGCGAGCTCCTCCAGCACCTGGTGACAGACCTCCCGGATGATCTTGGCGCGCGGGTCGTAGTTCTTGTAGACGCGGTGACCGAAGCCCATGAGCCGGAAGGGGTCGTCCTTGTCCTTGGCCTTGGCCAGGTAGGTCTGGACGTTCTTCACGTCCCCGATCTGCTCCAGCATGTCGAGCACCGCCTCATTGGCCCCCCCGTGGGCCGGCCCCCAGAGTGAGGCGATGCCGGCCGCGATACAGGCAAAGGGGTTGGCCCCGGAGCTGCCCGCCAGACGCACCGTCGAGGTGCTGGCGTTCTGCTCATGGTCCGCGTGCAGGATGAACAGCAGGTTGAGCGCCTTCTCCGCGATCAGTCCTGGCTCGTAGTCCTCGCAAGGCGTGGCGAACATCATGTGCATGAAGTTGGCGCAGTAGCGCAGGTCGTTGCGCGGATACATGATGGGCTCGCCGACGTTGTGCTTGTAGGCGGCGGCGGCGATGGTGGGCAGCTTGGCGATCAGCCGGTGGGCGGAGATCTCCCGGTGCTGGTAATCGTGGATGTCCACCGAGTCGTGGTAGAAGGCGGAGAGCGACCCCACCACCCCGCACAGCATAGCCATGGGGTGGGCGTCGTAGTGGAAACCGTCGAGGAACTTGCGCAGCCGCTCATTCAGCATGGTGTGGCGGGTGATGGTGTCCTCGAAGCGGACCAGCTCCCGCTCCGGCGGCAGATCCCCGTACAGGAGCAGATAGGCGACCTCCAGGAAGCTCGCCTTGGTGGCAAGCTGCTCGATGGGATAACCCCGATAAAGCAGGATCCCCTGCTCCCCGTCGATGTAGGTGATGGCGCTATGGCAGGCGGCGGTGGCCATGAAGCCCGGATCGAAGGTGAAGATCCCGGCCTCCTTGTAGAGGGAGGAGATATCCACCGCCGCCGGCCCGAGGGTGCCGCGCAACAAGGGGTAGTCGTGGCTCTCCCCGGTGGTGCCGTTGGTGATGGTGACGGTCTCTTTGCTCATGGCTTGGCTCCTGACCGCCGGACCGAGGGGCTCTAGGCCCGGCAGGGGCTGTCGTGAAAGACGTCTGCGCGTCGAAGACGCGGGCGGCAGAGCCGATCCCAGGACCGGCCCGCGCGAGTCGGGGCGTCAAGGGTAACCCAGGTGGCAGGGTGCGGGGACTCGATCCCTCGCCCGGGGCCGATTGACACGAGGCAAGAAACGGGCCGCCCTCTGGTCAGCGGATCTCCTTGAGCCGGGCGACATCCTCCCTAACGGCGGCCACCGAGTGGTCGAAATCGGCCCGCTCCCGCTGATTCAGTTGGAGCTCGACCACGGACTCGATGCCCTTCTCGCTCAGGATGCAGGGCACCCCCATGGCGATGTCCGTCTCCCCGTACTCGCCCTCCAAGAGCGCGACGCAGGGCAGCAGCCGCCGACGATTGTGGCTGATGGCGTCGACCATGGCGGCCACCGCCGCGGCCGGCGCGTCGTAGGCGCTCGAGTTCTTGCGTAGGGCCAGGATCTCGGCCCCACCCTTTCGGGTTCGCTCCAGGATGGCCTCGATGCGCTCCTCCGAGAGGAATTGGGAGATCGGGATCCCGTTGATGGTGCAGAACCGAGGCACCGGCACCATGGTGTCCCCATGACCGCCAAGCACCAGGGTGGTGATGTCCAGGGCCGAGAAGCCCGTCTCCCTGGCGATGAAGGAGGCCATGCGGGAGGCGTCCAGCACCCCCGCCTGGCCGAACACCCGCGAACGGTCCCAGCCGGTACGCTGGGCCACCCGATAGGTCAGGGCGTCCACCGGATTAGAGACCACCAGCACCAGCGCATCGGCCGCATAACCCAGGATCTGGTCGGTCACCTCGTCGATGATCCGAACGTTGGCCTCCAGGACGTCCGAGCGCGACATGCCGGGCTTGCGGGGAAAGCCGGCGGTGACGATGACCAGCTCCGAGTCGCGCAGGATCTGTGGGTCGTTGCTGCCGCTTAAGGTGCAGTCAAACTCGAAGAAGGGGGCGGTCTGGAAGATGTCCAGGGCCACGCCCTGGGGCACGTCCTCCCGCACGTCCAACAGGGCGATCTCCCGGCACAGCTCGCGCTCGGCCAGGATCTGGGCCGTAGTCTCCCCGACCCGTCCGGCGCCGACGATACTGATCTTCTTCATGGCTCTCCTCCGATCGGTGGTATGGGGTCGGGCCCGTCGGGCGGACACCCCGGGTTTTCAGCGGGCACGTCTGGGCGCGCCTCGTGATTGCTTCTCTCGACTCGCCCCTCACTGGGGATAGTGGGCCGGGTAGGGGGTTCGGGCCACCCCGGTCTCCACCGCCGCCCGCGCCACGGCGGGGGGGATGCGCTCGCGTAGCCGGGGGTCGAAGGGCCTGGGGATAATGTAATCGGGCCCGAAGCTCAAGGCATCCACGCCGTAGGCCGCCAACACCTCCGCGGGCACGGTCTCCCGCGCCAGGTCCCGCAGGGCGAGGGTCGCGGCGATCAACATCTCCTCGTTGATCCGCGAGGCCCGCACGTCCAAGGCGCCCCGGAAGATGAAGGGGAACCCGAGCACATTGTTGACCTGGTTGGGATAGTCGCTGCGGCCCGTGGCCATGATCAGGTCGTCCCGCACCTCATGGGCGACGGCGGGTCGGATCTCGGGGATGGGATTGGAGAGGGCGAAGACGATGGGGCGCGGGGCCATGGCGGCGAGCATCTCGGGACTCACCAGGTCGGGACCCGAGACCCCGATGAAGACATCGGCCCCCGCCATGGCATCCGCCAGGGTGCGCCGCTCGGTGTCGGCGGCGACCCCGAACTTGTAGGGATTGAGGTCCTTGCGCCCGAAGTGGATGACCCCCTGACGATCCACGGCATAGATATTCCGGCGGTGGGCGCCCAGGCTCAACAGGAGCCGGATCCCGGCGATCCCCGCGGCACCCGCGCCCAGCACCACGATGCGCGCGTCCTCCAGGGTCTTGCCCTGGAGCTCCAGGGCGTTGAGCAGACCCGCGGCGATGATCACCGCGGTGCCGTGCTGATCGTCGTGGAAGACCGGGATGTCGAGCTGCTCGATCAGGGCCTGCTCGATCTCGAAGCAGTGGGGCGCCGCGATGTCCTCCAGGTTGATGCCGCCGAAGGTCGGGGCGATGCGCATCACCGTCTCGATGAGCTCCTGGGGATGCTCCGCCTGCACCTCGATATCGAAACAGTCGATGTCGGCGAAGTGCTTGAACAGCACCGCCTTGCCTTCCATCACCGGCTTGCCCGCCAGGGAGCCCACGTTGCCGAGCCCGAGTACCGCACTGCCGTCGGTGATCACCGCCACCAGGTTGCCCTTGTTGGTGTAGCGGTAGGCCGCGTCCGGGTCCGAGTGGATCTGGCGCACCGGCTCGGCGACCCCCGGGGTGTAAGCGAGCGAGAGGTCGCGCTGGGTCTCCGCGGGTTTGGTCACCTGGACGCCGATCTTGCCGGGGCGGGGCTCGGCGTGATAGCGGAGGGCCTGTTCGTTAATGTCGGCGTCGCGGTGAGGCAATGGGGGTCTCCGGCTTGGGGTCATCGGAATCTGGCGCTCGGCCATTGAGTCCCGTGGAGACCGCGGGACCCGGGGCCGCCGCCAGGGCAGGCTGCCGGATCGTATTATGGGCCTGTTGCGGGCCCATAGTGCCAGAGGGACTCCCCCGGAGGGAGCTATTCGCAGGATTAACGCACCAAATGGACCGCGTCTAAGAGAGACGCGCGGGTGCACCGCGGCTCGTGTGGCGGTGTGCCATATCGGCTCGCAGACGGGGTTGGATGGGGGCGAAGACCGCGCGAGTCAGCGCCGACCGAGGGGGTCGGCGCCTCCCAAGAGTCCCGGGGCGGGAGGCACGTCAACGGTCAGCAGGACGCCCCTGAGGGGGCTCGGCCAGTGACCGCCGTCGCGGCGCCTCCGGTCTCAGCGGGCGTACTTGCGACGGAACTTGTCGACGCGGCCGGCGGTGTCGACGATCTTCTGCTTGCCCGTGTAGAACGGGTGGCAGGCGGAGCACACCTCGACGTGCATGTCCTTCCCAAGGGTGGAGCGGGTGGTGAACTCGTTGCCGCAGCTGCACACGACCTTCACATCGCCGTAGGCGGGGTGGATTCCTTCTTTCATGATGACCCTGTACTTAGCCCTCTGGGCTTCAAGTCTGAGCGAACGTGGCAAAATATCACCGACCTTCGGGTCCTGCAACCTAGGCTTCGGCGCCCTTGCCCCGGCGCGGCCCCGATGGGTCCGGCAGGAATCGAGATACCAGCGTGTCCAGAAAGTCCCTGCCGAGGGCGGTAGGCTCGACCCGCCCCCCTCGAAGTTGGAGCAGTCCCTCGCCCTGGGCGGCTAGTAAGGGCCCGCGCAGGCGCGCCCAGGGGAGGCCCGTTGCACGTGTGAACAGGGAGGTCTCGAACCCGCCCGTGAGGCGAAAGGCGTTGAGGGCAAACTCGAACACCAGGTCCGGCGGGTCGAGCATCCACTCGCGGCTGGTGGCTGCTCCGAGCGGTGCCTGCAGATAGGCAACCGGGTGCCGGAGCTTGGCCCGGCGGCGGACCCGGCCGTTCGCCGGGTCGGTGAGCTTGCCGTGGGCACCGGCGCCGATCCCGAGATAGTCGCCGAAGCGCCAGTAATTCAGATTGTGGCGGCAGCACCGCCCCGGCCGGGCGTGGGCCGAGACCTCGTACTGGCGGTAGCCAGCCTGCGCGAGCAGCTCGCGCCCCTGGACCGCCATATCCGCCACCAGGTCCGCATCCGGCAGCTCCGGGGGCGCCGCATGGAAGGCGGTGTTGGGCTCCAGGGTGAGCTGGTAGTAGGAGATATGCTCCGGCGCCAGCGCAATCAGCGCCTCCAGATCGTCCCGCGCCTGCCCCAGGGTCTGTCCGGGCAGGCCGAACATCAGGTCCAGGTTCAGATTGTCAAAGCCGGCGGCCCGGGCGGCCCCGACCGCCGCCCGGGCCGCCGCCGGGTCGTGGATGCGGCCGAGGCGCCGGAGCTGATGCTCCGACAGGCTCTGGACCCCAATGGAGAGCCGGTTCACACCACCCTCGCGATACTGCGCGAAGCGCCCGGCATCGGCGACGCCAGGGTTGGCCTCGAGGGTCACCTCGCAGCCGGGCGTGAGGTCTGCGCGTGCCCGCACCCCCTCCAGCAGGGAGGCGATGGACCCGCCCGGGACCAGGCTCGGGGTACCCCCGCCGATGAAGATGCTGGCGAGGGGGCGACGTGCTGCGGGGCTCGACAGCTCTTGGTCCAGATCAGCGAGCAAGCGTTCGACATAGGGGTCGAAGGGCGGCTCCCCGCTCGCCTCGTGGGAGTTGAAGTCGCAATAAGGGCACTTGCGCACACACCAAGGCGTATGCACGTAGAGGGCGAGTGCCGGCGGATGCGCCCCGCGCATCCGCCCCTCACGCCCGATCGCGGGCCTGCAGGTAGGTCAGCTCCGAGATCCCGCTCCATTCCTTCGCCTGGTCTAGAAACTTCCGATAGGAGGCATAGACGCGGGAGGAGAACTCGTCCTTCTGCGCGATCTCCGCCACCACCTGCTCCGAGAGCTCCCGCAGCTTCAGGATGACGTCGTCCGGAAAGCGGCGTAGCTGCGCCTGGTGCTTGGTGACCAGGGTCTGGAGGGCGGCCGGATTGCGGGCGGTGTATTCGGCCAGCATGTCCTGATTCACGACCTTGCAGGCGTTCATCACGATCGACTTGAGGTCCGCCGGAAGCGCATCGTAGACCTGCTTGTTGATCATGGCCTCAAGGATGGTGCCCGGCTCGTGCCAGCCCGGGTAGTAGTAGTACTTGGCGGCCTTGTAGAGTCCGAAGGCGAGATCATTGTAGGGGCCCACCCACTCGGTGGCGTCGATGGCCCCGGACTGCAGGGCCGTGAAGAGCTCGCCCCCCGGCAGGTTGACCGGGGTCCCGCCGGCCCGCGCCAGGACCTCGCCGCCGAGGCCGGGGATGCGCATCTTGAGGCCCTTCAAGTCCTCGACCGAGTTGATCTCCTTGTTGAACCAACCCCCCATCTGGACCCCGGTGTTGCCCGCCGGGGCCGGCACCAGGCCGAATTTCGCGTAGAGCTCGGTCCACAGCTCCAGGCCACCGCCGTGGTAGATCCAGCCATTCATCTCCTGGGCCGTGAGCCCGAAGGGCACGGTGGAGAAGAACTGGGCGGCCTCACTCTTGCCCTTCCAGTAATAGGCGGACCCATGGCCCATCTCGGCGGTGCCACGGGACACGGCGTCGAAGATCTCGAAGGGCGGCACCAGCTCCCCGCCCCCATAGACCTTCACCTCGATGCGCCCTCCGCTCATCTCCCCGATGAGGGCCGCCAGGTTGTTGGCGCCGGTCCCCAGGCCCGGGAAGTTCTTGGGCCAGGTGGTCACCATCTTCCATTTATGCTCGGCCTTGGCCTGGGCGACCCCAAGACCGGCCGCCCCCCCCAGGGCCAGGGAACCGGCCCCGAGGGACTTGATGAATCGACGACGTTGCATGACCCCTCCTCTCTGGGTATTGGTGCGGCAGATCGACGCCGCCGATTGTGCTACGCGCCGGGGGCCCGGGCCAGGGTCGCCGGGACCGGTCAGCGCCGCTTGTCGAGACTCTCCTTGAGCAGGGCGCCGAAGCTGCCCAGGGTCTCCCCCCGCTCCTGCGCGACCACGGACGCCTGCGGCTGCGCCGGGGCCCCCGCGCCCTTGGAATCATCTAAGGTGAGGCTGATGCGCCGCCGCTCCAGGTCCACGCCCAGCACCGTTGCCTCCACCGGGTCGCCCACCTTGAGGACCTCGCTCGGATGGCTGATCCGCCGCTCCGCCCCCAGCTCGCTGACGTGGACCAGGCCATCGACGCCGGGCTCCAGCTCCACAAAGGCCCCGAAGGGCTGAAGGCGACTCACGGTGCCCAGCACCCGCGTCCCCACCGGGTAGCGCTGATCGGCGTCTGACCAGGGGTCCCGCGACAGGGCGCGGATGGACAAGGCGATCTTCTCCCCCTGCCGCCCCCCCTGGGCCGGCTCGATGCGCAACACCGCCACCTCCACCGGCTGGCCGACCCGCAGCACCTCGCTCGGGTGCTTCACACGGGCGAAGGCCAGCTCGCTCACGTGGACCATGCCCTCGAGACCCCCGATGTCCACGAAGGCACCGTAGTCCTTGAGGCTGGTGACGGTTCCCGAGAGCACCGCCCCCTCCTTGAGCTGGGCCCGGGTGGCCTCCGCCTTAAGCCGCTGCTCCTCCTCCAATAGGGCGCGGCGCGACACGACGAGGTTTGGCCGCCGCCCGCCCTCAAGCTTGGTGATACGGAAGTCCAGCCGCTGGCCCACGAATTCTGCGAGGTCCTCCACAAATCGGATATCCGCCTGGGACGCGGGGCAGAAGGCCCGCAAGCCCGCGATCTGGACCTCCAGCCCCCCCTTCACCGCGCCGGTCACCTGGCCTTGTACGGGCAGGCCCTGGCCGAACGCCTGACGGACCTCGTCGAGCCCGTGGTACTTGTGTCCATGCTGGCTGCCGAGCAGCAGGGTCCCGGTGTCCGGATCCTTGCCCGTCACAGCGGCCTCGATCGTATCGCCGACCGCCGCCGTCAGCTCGCCCTCACCGGTGCGCAGGGCCGCGATCTCCATCCGTCCCTCGGTCTTGCCCCCGAGGTCCACGAAGGCGTAGTCCTCGCCGATCGAGACCAGGGTGCCGCGCACCCGATCGCCGACCTTGGGCTCGCCCTGCCGGGTGCCGGGGTGGGCGCGGTCGAATTGCTTAAGGAGGTCTTCAAAGCTCTCGGTGCTGGACATGGGGACGCTCTTGGACTGGGGCGGCAAGCGGCGAGGGCCGGCGGGAATTGGGCGCGCAGTATAGCGCCGCGTGGGCCTCAGGGCTCGGGCCGAGCGGGATCCTGAGCCCCCTCCCCCCAACGATCCGCCGCCTGTTCATCGGCGCCCCGGGCCTGGACCCAGCGCTCACCCGCGGCGGTGGTCTCCTTCTTCCAGAAGGGGGCACGGGTCTTGAGGTAGTCGATGAGGAGCTCACAGGCCCGGAAGGCGTCTCCCCGATGGGCGCTGGCCACCCCGACGAAGACGATGGGATCCTGGGGCAACAGGGGGCCCACCCGATGGACGATGCGGATACCCTCGAGGTCCCAGCGCCGCGCCGCCTCCTGCGCGATGGACTCCAGGGCGCGCTCGGTCATTCCGGGGTAGTGCTCCAGGGTCATGGTGCTCACCCCAACCCCCTCGTTGAGGTCCCGCATGAGTCCCACGAAGCTCACCAGGGCACCGACCCGGGGGTTACCCCGCCACAGACGCTCCTGCTCGGCGGCGACGTCGATCGGCTCGGTCTGGACCTGGATTCGGTTCATCGCGGCTCGCCTGATTGAGGAATCTCGGCCGCCCGGGGTCCGGTCGGCTGCCCCACTACCACCCGGTCGGAAGGAGGGCGGCATAACCCAGCCCGAGACCGAGGACGACGGCCACCAGGACGTCGCTCGGATAATGGAGCCCGAGGACGATCCGGGAGAGCGCCACCAGAAGACTAAAGGGGACGAGCAGCCAGCCGAGCTCCGGGTAGTGGCCGACGGCCACGGTGGAGAAGCTGACGGCATGCAGGGTGTGGCCGGAGGGGAAGCTGTAGCGATCCAGGGGCGGGATCAGGGCGGCGATTCGGGGATCGTGGTGACAGGGACGGGCCCGCCGGGTCATGCCCTTGAGCGATTTGTACAGGATCAGGGCCACGCCGCCGGTCACCAGCATGTGCAGCCCGACCTTGAGCCCATCGAGGCCATCCGCCAACGGCAGGACGGCGATCAGGCTATACCAGAAGACGCCGTCACCGAGCCGGCTGATCCAGGCGAATATCTGATGGACGCCCCGGTACTGAATCGGCCGAGCGGCGGCGCGGCACACCCAGCCTTCCAAGTCATTCAGCTGCTCAAGCCATAATCTCATGGGCGCCCCCGACGCCGCGGCGGCGAACGACCTCGAGCGCCAGGTCCCCCAGGCCGCCCAAGACCCGCCCCCAGCTCAACCCCTCCGCGGCTCGACCGGCCGCCGCACCCAGAGGCCTCAGCCACGACCAGTCTGGCGCAACCCGCGCCCACGAAATCCGCCGGCTCGTTCGGCGACACTGTAACCCCATTCACGCCGGAGACGATAGCGGCCCGGCCGCAGGCCATCACCGGCCGGGCGCTGGCCACGGCCCCTGGCACCAGATCGGGAAAGGTCTCGGTCAGGCACGAAGCGAGGAGCAGATCCCCGCTCGCAGGGTGCGCCCCCGGGACCGCGTGGTAGAGGGGCCCCTGGGCGGCGATGGAGACGCAACCCAGCGGGCCGAAGCCCAAGCCCTGGTAACCCGGAATTTGGACACCGGGGGCCCCCCAACCATTGGCTCGCTCTGAGATCAATCGAGCGGGGCCCCCGGGTCGGTCTCCTTGATAGCTCCCGGATGCCCCTCGCCACCCAGCCCAAGAGACTCGACGATCGCGCGGCGCGCACGGGCCGAGAAGCGCTTGCGGTCCTCGCCCTGCGCAGGCTCCATGGGCGTGAGAAAGCGCACCCGCGCCACCAGCTCCGGGTGGCCGACGACCCGCCACAGATTGGCGATCAAGGTGTCCTCGCCGGTGTAGGGCACCTCCGGATCCGGGGCCGGGTCCGCCCCCCGGTGGTAGCCAATGGCCACTGGCTGGACGCGCATCCCCGGCTGCTGGGCAGCGGCGAAGAGGCGTGGGTGGAATCGCCGGACCTGACGCCCGTCACTCGTGGTGCCCTCGGGGAAGATCACCAGGCTCCGCCCCTCGGCAATGACCCGGGCAATCTGGGTCGCGATGGAGCTCGCCTGGTTGGCCCCGCGCTCGATGAAGAGGGTTCCGGCGACGGCGGTCATCCATCCCACCAGCGGCCAGCCACGCACCTCCGCCTTGGACAGGAAGCCGAGCTCCGCCTGGCCGCCGAGGACCGGGATATCCAGCCAGGAGACGTGGTTGGCCACCAGCAGGCAGCCGTCGGCCACGGCGCCAGACACCCGAACCCGCACCCCGAGGGCACGGGCCAGGCGCGCGTGCCACCAGCACACCACCCGGGGCACCCAAGGGGGGGGCCGCTCCAGCCAGGTGGCGAGACTGATGTAGGCACAGATGAGGGACCCAGTCATCACGTGCTCGGCCAGCCTCAGAACCCGCCAAAGCGACCGCAGGACCCACATCCCGGTCAGAGGTCGGCGACCCGATCCAGGAAGTGGCGGGAATAGGCGGGATTGAGCTCGTCGACATTGAGCAGCATAAACACGTCCGCGACCCGGAAATCCGTGTCGCGGCAGGGCTCGCCACAGGCCTTGGCCCCCAGCCGAACATAGGCCCGCAACAGGGCGGGAAGCGGGGCGTCGACCCCGTCCGGCACCTGGGCCGTGAGCAGCGGCACCCGCGGGGACACCCGCAGGGGCTCGGGGGCCAGGGCCTGGCGGCGCAGTCGGCTCATGATGGCCGCTGCCTGCATGTCCCGCTCCCCCAGGGGCATGCTGGCGCAACCGAAGAGGTAATCGAAGCCATGGAGCTGGATGAAGCCCGCGAGCCCCGACCACAGGACGGCGATGGCCGAGCCTTGACGGAACTGCGCGGCCACGCAGGTACGCCCAACTTCGAGCTTGCGCCCCGGAAGATCACGGATGGGGCCCAGGTCAAACTCATTCTCCGAGTAGAAACGCCCAAGCCGGGCCGCGCCCTCGTCGGTCAGGATCCGCGTGCAGCCCACCACCTCCCCGGTCCTCGACTCCCGCACCAGCAGGTGCAGGCACACGGGGTCGAACTCGTCGACATCCAGGCCCGGAACCCCGCCCTTGAGGCGGGCGCCCAGTTCCTCGCCAAAGACCCGGTAGCGCAGGGCCTGGGCCTCGCGAACCTCCCGAGCCGAGGTGGCGAGCTCGACATAGAGGCGCTCGCCACGCTTGGCGGCCAAGGCAGGGGCAGAAGCAACCATCACTGAACCTCGCAGACGCGGTGGAAATCCGCCGGCTAGTGTAGGTTCCGCGTGTTGCCATCCGGTGTGCGATGGGTGACAGCGGCATGACCACGGCCATCCCTCAGCCCCGCAGGGACAGCACGCCCCAGCCACGCGCCTGGGCCTCGGCGCGTAGCTGGGGGTCCGGATCCACGGCCACGGGGCGATCCACCCGAAGCAGCAAGGGAAGGTCATTGTGGGAGTCGCTGTAGAAGCTGCTGGCAACCAGGTCTTCGGCGCGGCCCGCGAGCCACGCATCCAGGCGCGCGACCTTGCCTTCGCGGAAGGCCGGGACACCCGCGACCTCCCCCGTGTAGGCCCCGTCGCGCTCCTCCGGCTCGGTGGCGATCAGGTGCGGCACACCGAAGGCGGCGGCGATGGGCGCGGTAACGAAGGCGTTGGTCGCCGTGATGATCAACAGGGTATCTCCTCTGCCGCGGTGGGCCTCGATCAGGTCCCGGGCCGCGGGCAGCATGATGGGCGCGATCGACTCCCGCAGAAACTCCGCGCGCAGGGCCTCCATCAGGACCCTCGGGTGGTCGCGCAGGGGTCTCAGGGCAAACCGCAGGAAGGCCTGGATATCCAGCTTGCCCTCACGATAGTCGCGGTAGAAGCGCTCGTTCTCCCGGGCGTAGAGGTCCCCGTCCACCAGTCCGCGGGCCACCAGAAACTGGCCCCACAGGTAGTCGGAATCACCGGCGAGCAGGGTGTTGTCGAGGTCGAAGATGGCCAGCGCCATGGGCTCGATGCGCTTGTGGTTGCGAGTACGCGCGGGCAGCCGACCCGCCCGCATCCTGATGTTCCTGCCGGCGCGCGCGCGATGCAAGGGCCGCGAGCCAGTGCGCGCCTGCTCCCGCCGGGCCTGACCCTGGGGCCCTTCCAGCACGAGGAAAGCCGTTTAATGGCAACCATTTATATAGATCCTTGCTTGCCGGTCACAAGCCGCTGTGGAAAAATGCGAGGCGCTGAAAGCCAGGGCCTGGTGTCGTGATCGACCGCGATGGTTTCCGCCCCAACGTGGGCATCATTCTGAGCAACCGGGAGCGCCGACTCTTCTGGGGTCGGCGCGTCGGTCAGAATGCCTGGCAGTTTCCCCAGGGGGGCATCCATTGCGACGAAACCCCTGAGCAGGCCATGTACCGGGAGCTGGAGGAGGAGGTGGGGCTGCAGCCGCACCAGGTCACCATCCTGGGCTGCACCCAGGGCTGGCTGCGCTACCACCTGCCCAAGCGCTTCATCCGCCGTCACTGCGGACCCACCTGCATCGGCCAGAAGCAAGTGTGGTTCATGCTGCGGGTCGATTGCGGGGAGGATGCCTTCTGCCTGGACAAGACCCCGAAGCCGGAGTTCGACGCCTGGCGCTGGGTGCGCTATTGGCAACCACTCTCTGAGGTCGTCTATTTCAAGCGACACGTCTACGAGCTGGCCCTGAAGGAGCTGGCGCCCCTGCTCTATCCGGAGGGGGCGCCGGAGCGGCAAGAGCCCCAGCCGCGCGCCGCCGGCTACCTGGGTCAGCGTCACCGCTGAGCCTGGTGCCCCAACCCCTGGGCGCCGACGGTCCGCCACCGGACCACCCGGCAATCAACGCCTCCCTCCCAAGCACCTGGATGCGGTACCCCCCATGATCGGCATGCTCGAATCCCTGCGACGGATCGTCAACGAGGTCGATAACGCCCCGGATCTGGAGCAGGCCCTGACGATCATCGTCGGTCGGGTCAAGGAGGCGGTGGGGGCGGACGTCTGCTCCGTCTATCTCAACGACTACGAGCATCGACGCCACGTCCTCCAGGCGACCGACGGCTTGCGACCGGAAGCGGTGGGGCGGGTGCGCATCGAGCTCGGCCGCGGTCTGGTGGGCCTGGTCACGGAGCGCGCCGAGCCCATCAACCTGGACGACGCCAATACCCACCCGCGCTACCTCTGCATGACCGACACCGGGGAGCAGCGCTATCACGGCTTCCTCGGCGCCCCCATCATCCAGAATCGAAAGGTGCTGGGGGTGCTGGTGCTGCGCCAGCGGGAGAAGCGGTTCTTCGCCGAGGACGAGGTGACCTTTGTGGTCACCCTGGCCTCCCAGCTCGCCGGCGCCATCACCTACGCCCGCACCAGCGGGGAGCTGGCGCGCCTCCAGGACGAGGGCATCCCCCAGCGCTTCCTGCCCGGGCTTGCGGCCTCCCCGGGGATCGGCCTCGGGACCGCGGTGGTGATCTATCCACCCGCCGACCTCGACGCCATCCCGGACCGCAAGACCGAGGATCCGCGGATGGAGGAGGCGAGCTTTCGCGGCGCCGTCCAGGAGGTGGCCGAGGACCTGGACCGCTTCGCGCTGCGCACCCAGCCCCATCTGGGCGCCGAGGACCTGGCCCTATTCGACGCCTGGCGCCTGATGCTGGAGAGCGACACCCTGATCGAGGGCACCCTGGCCCGCATCCACGCGGGCAACTGGGCCCCGGGCGCCCTGCGGGAGACGATCGCCGAGCATGCCCGGGTCTTCGACGCCATGGAGGACCCTTACTTGCGGGAGCGGGGCTCGGACGTGCGGGATCTGGGGCGCTGCATCCTGCTGCGCCTGCAGAACCTCAGCACCGCCCCGGTCCAGTACCCGGCCCACACCATCCTGGTGGGGGAGGAGCTCTCGGCCATGCAGATCGCCGACGTCCCCCGGGAACGCCTGGCGGGGGTGATCTCCACCACCGGATCCGGCTCCTCCCATGTGGCGATCCTGGCGCGGGGCATGGGGGTGCCGGCGGTCATGGGGGTCTCGGACCTGCCGGTGGGCCGGGTCGAGGGCCGGGAGCTGGTGGCGGACGGCTATCGCGGGCGCGTCTACGTGGCGCCGGGGCCGGCCGTGCGGGCCGAATACCAGCGGCTGGCCGAGGACGACCGCGCCCTGTCCAACGAGCTTCAGACCCTGAAGGACCTACCCGCCGAGACCACCGACGGCTACCAGATCCCACTCTATCTCAATACCGGCCTGGTCTCCGAGCACCGCCCCATGGGGATCGAGGAATCCGCCGGCGTGGGGCTCTACCGCACCGAGCTGCCCTTCATCGTGCGCGACAGCTTCCCAGGCGAGGCGGCCCAGATGTCCAATTACCGGACCGTGCTGGAGCTCTTCGCCCCCAGGCCCGTCACCATCCGCACCCTGGACATCGGTGGCGACAAGCCCCTGCCCTATTTCCCGATGCATGAGGCCAACCCCTTCCTGGGCTGGCGCGGCATCCGCATCACCCTGGACCACCCGGAGATCTTCCTCACCCAGGTGCGGGCCATCCTGCGGGCGGCCGTCGGGCTCGACAACCTGCAGCTCCTGCTGCCCATGATCAGCACGGTGGCCGAGGTGGACGAGGCCCTGCTCCTGGTGCACCGGGCCCACGACGAGCTGCTCGAGGAAGGCTATCCGGTGCGCCTTCCCCCCATCGGGGTCATGATCGAGGTGCCGGCCGCGGTCTACCAGTCCGAGGCCCTGGCCCGCCGGGTGGACTTCCTGTCGGTGGGCACCAACGACCTTACCCAATATCTGCTGGCGGTAGACCGCAACAACCCCCATGTAGCCAAGCTCTACGACGAGCTCCACCCGGCGGTGCTGCGGGCCCTGACCCAGATCCTGGTGGGGGCCAGGGTGCACGGGCGCGAGGTGAGCATCTGCGGGGAGATGGCGGGGGATCCCCTGGCGGCGGTGCTGCTCCTGGGCATGGGCGTGCACAGCCTGAGCATGGGCGCCGGTAGCCTGCTGCGGGTCAAGCGGGTGATCCGCAGCATCAGCCGCAACCGGGCCCGGGAGGTCCTCAAGGTGGCACTGCAGTGCGAGAGCGCCGAAGCGGTGCGGCGCCTGCTGCTCGACGTATTGGAGACCGTCGGCCTGGCCGCCCTGGTGCGGCCGGCGACCTAGCCGGGCGCGGCGGGTCCCGACCCCGACAGGGGTGGGAGGGTCTTGCCGGGATTGAGGATGCCCGCCGGATCGAAGCAGCGCTTCACCTCGGCCATCAAGCGCAGCGCCGTGGCGTCGAGCTCCCGGGCCACATAGTCGCGCTTCTCCAGGCCCACGCCATGCTCCCCCGAGAGGGTGCCGCCGAGGCGCAGAACCAGGTCGAAGACCGCCTCCAGGCAACGGGAGGCGCGGGTCATCTCGTCCCCGTCGTTCGGGTTCACCAGCAGGTTGACGTGGATGTTGCCGTTACCCGCATGACCAAAGTTGACGATCCGGATGCCGGTCTCCCGGGCCAGCCCCTCCAGACCCTCGATGAGCTCGCCCATGCGGGAGACCGGGACCGCCACGTCCTCGTTGATCTTCTTGGGGGCGATGTGGCGCAGCGCCGGCGAGAGCGACCGGCGGGTCCGCCACAGGGCCTCGACCTCGGAGGCGGATTCGGCACGGCGCAGCTCGACCAGCCCCTCCACCTTGGCGGCGGCTGCGACGGCGGCCAGGGCCTCGTCGATGCACGCCGCCGGACCGTCCACCTCGATCATCAGGATGGCACCGGTCCCTGAGGGCACCTCGATCCCGGCGAAGCCGCGCACCATGGCGATGGCCGCCGCATCCATGAACTCGAGGGCGCAGGGCGTCACCGGCTGGGCCATGAGGGCGGAAACGGCGGCGGCGGCCGCATGGATGTCCCGGTAGGCGGCCCGCAGGGTCCCCTTGGCCTCGGGCCTGGGGGTGAGCTTGAGCGTGGCCCGGGTGATCAGGGCCAGGGTCCCCTCGGACCCGATGATCAAACGGGTGAGGTCGTAGCCCACCACCCCCTTGGTCGTCAGAACCCCCGTGCGCAGGCGGTCGCCGCGGCCCGTGACCGCCTCCAGGCCCAGGGTGTTCTCCCGCGGGGTACCGTACTTCACCGCCCGGGGGCCGGCGGAGTTATGGGCCAGATTGCCGCCGATGGTGCAGGTGGCGGCGCTCGTTGGGTCAGGGGGCCAAAAGAACCCGTGCTCCCCCAGCATCCGCTGCAGGTCCTGATTGATGACCCCGGGCTCCACCACGGCGAGGCGATTCCCGGGATCGATGCGCAGGACACGGCCCATGCGCTCGAAGGACAACACCACCCCGCCCCGGTCGGGGACGGTGGCGCCGGTGGTCCCGGTCCCGCGACCGCGGGCGATGAGCGGCAGGCCCGCCTCGGCGCACAGGTGCACCAGGGCCGCGATCTGATCATCGTCCGAGGCGAAGACCACCGCCTGGGGTAGGGCCTGACGGCGGCTGTTGTCATAGCCGTAGGGCCAGCAATCCGCCGGATCGGTGAGGAGCCCCCCGCTCCCCGCTAGCCTCGCGAGGGAGGAACGTAGCCCTGGCGGCAAGGGCTCGGGATCAGGGTTGGGATGTCGGGTACTCAAAGAGCTTCACCACCCGATTCACCCCAGGCACAAAGCGTACCTGCTCGGCGGCGGCATCCCCCTCCTCGGGCGAGACCAGGCCCATGAGGAACACCACCGAGTCCTCGGTCACCACCTTGACCCGAGTCGGGTCGAAGTCCGGACTCTTGACCTTGGCGAGCGCCAGCTTTGCCTGGGAGGTGATCCAGGTGTCCTGGCTCTGCTGCGTGAAGCTGACATTGGGGCCTACGACCACCTCGTCGATTACCAGCTCCACCTTGGGGATCGCGCTCACCAGCTCGGTGGCGCGGGCCGCCACCTCGGGGCTGCGCGCCTGTCCGGTGAGGAGCACCTTACGGTTGTAGCTGGTGGCGGAGATGCGGCTGCCGCTCACCAGGCTGTCCTTGGCCAGGGCCCGGGTCGCCGAGATCTCGATCTCCTGGTCCTTGATGATGTCCGTGTAGTCCCGCCGGTCATGGATTACCGCGGCCGTGCCCACCGCGGCGCCGCCCACCACCAGGGCGGCACAGCCGTTGAGCAGCAGGGCGCAGGCAAGGATGGCCGAAAAGGCCCGGATCCGGGTCAGTCGGCAACGGGCGGGGTTAGGCGAGGTCAAAGGCATGCTTGAGCCACTCAATGCGATTGGGGCCACTAATGGCCACCACGTCGAAACGGCAGGGTAGCACGCTCGGGTTCTCGAGGAGATAGTGACCGGCCGCCGCGGCGAGTCGCCGCTGCTTGCGCAGGTCCACGGTCTCAGCCGGGCTGCCGAAACGGGTCGAGCGCCGATAGCGGACCTCGACGAAGACCAGGCTCGCC
>JBLMWY010000131.1:0-12417 GCA_050257475.1 Bdellovibrio bacteriovorus | reverse complement strand
GAGATGATCGAGGCCCAGGGCGCCTTCATCGAGATCCATGTCTCCACCCCCCTGGAGGTCTGCGAGTCCCGGGACCGCAAAGGGCTCTATGCGAAGGCCCGCAAGGGGATCATCCCTGAGTTCACGGGGATCAGCGACCCCTATGAGGTGCCGGAGAACCCGGAGATGCGCATCGACACCAGCGAGCTGTCACCCACCGAGGCCGCCCAGTCCATCCTGCTCTATCTCTTCAAGGAGGGCTATCTGGACGACGAGGGTTGATGTTGAGTAGCGAGCAATCCTAATCCAGCGAGGCCCGGGCCTGTCGGGGCTTGGGCTCTGCTGTTGCCCTGAATCCAGGCGCTCGCAACTCGCTACTTGCAGCTCCTCTCAAACCCCGTAGAACTCCCGATACCAGGCGACGAAGCGGGCGACGCCGTCCGCCACCGAGGTGTCGGGCCTGTAGCCCGTATCCTCCACCAGGTCGCTGACCTCGGCGTAGGTGTCCGGGACATCCCCCGGCTGGAGGGGCAGCAGGTTCATCTGGGCCTTCCTCTCCAGACATTGCTCCAGCAGGTTGATGTACTCGGTGAGCTCAACCGGCCTGTTGTTGCCGATGTTGTAGAGCCGATAGGGGGCCCGCGCCGAGGCCGGATCGGGGGCCTCTCCAGACCAGCCTGAATTGCCCTGGGGAACGCGATCGAGCACCCGGATCACCCCCTCGACGATGTCGTCGATGTAGGTGAAGTCGCGCCGATGCTTGCCGTAGTTGAAGACGTCGATGGGCTCCCCCGCCAGGATGGACCGGGTGAACTTGAACAGCGCCATGTCCGGACGCCCCCAGGGGCCGTAGACGGTGAAGAAGCGCAGACCCGTGGTGGGCAGACCATAGAGATGGCTGTAGGTGTGGGCCATCAGCTCGTTGGCCTTCTTGCTGGCGGCGTAAAGGCTCGCCGGATGGTCCACGTTGTCATGCACCGAGAAGGGCATCCGGGTATTGAGCCCATAGACCGAGCTGCTGGAGGCATAGACCAGGTGCTCGACCCCGGTGTGGCGGCAGGCCTCGAGGATATTGGCGAAGCCCACCAGGTTGGTCCGCACATAGGCCATGGGGTTCTCGATCGAATACCGCACCCCCGCCTGGGCCGCCAGGTTCACCACCCGCTCCGGCCTGTGGCTGGCGAAGACCTCGTGCATCCGATCGCCGTCCTCGATGTCCGCCCGCAGGTCGACGAATCCTGGGTAGGCCAAGGTGCGCGCCAGGCGCGCCTCCTTGAGCGAAACGTCGTAGTAGTCGTTCAGGTTGTCGACGCCGATGACCTGATCGCCGCGCTCCAGGAGCCTCAAGGCCAGACCGGAGCCGATGAAGCCCGCGGCCCCCGTGATCAGAACTTTCATGGACATATGACTCCTCGGCGCCGGTCGAATCGAGGCCGCCGATTGTACCAGCCATGACCCTGCGATCGCCTGCGGACCAGACTCAGGCCACCGACTGGTAATAGAGGTTCTGCGGGTGGCGGGCCTCGGCGAAGAAGGACCAGCGCTCGGCGAGCAGCCCGAGGAGCTGAACCGCGAAGGCGGCCATGGGCAGCGTGGGCGACTGGATGCCGTAGGCGGCGCCGACCAGCAGGATGGGGAGTGGAAAGACCAGGATCAGGAAGAGCCAGCGCACCCGGCGCAGGGTGGCCGATGAGCGCCCGTGGAAGAACTCCCGGGTGTTGAAGGACCCGCCGGTGGCCCCCTGGGCCTTCTGGACCACGGCGTTATGACGCACCCCGATGGCGGTCTGAATGGTGCTCTTGTGACTCAAGCGGGCATTGCGGGACAGGGAGGCGCCGCGGGTCACCAGGGCGAGCAGGGTAGCCACCACCGCCCAGGTCCCATAGAAGGTCACCAACTGGTTGCCGAGCCAGGCAGAGTAGGCGGCCGCCAGCATGAACCCGGAGGCGATCCCGAACAGGGTGAAGTTGGCAACCGTGAGCGGCGAATGCCACTCCTCCAGGAACTTGACGCTCGCGTAGATCATGGCGGTGCAGACAAAGAGGGCGAAGGTCGCCAGGGTCCCAAGCAGCCCGATCAACAGGGTCGGGTCCACCGGGAGCGCGTCGGCGAGAATGAACAGGGGCCGGGTCCAGCCCAGCCAATGGACGAGCCCATAGGCCGCCACCAGGGCCATGACCAGGGGCAGGACCAGGACCTCCCGGGACAGCCAGGAGGTACGCCATTGGCTCGCCGCCCGCCAGGCCCGCTCGGGGCGGCCCAGATGAAAGAAGGAGGCGATGAGCCCCAGAACCAACAGCCCGAGCGAGATCAGGCTGCCCCAGACATAAAAGTTGTCCTCCTGGGCCGGCAGCAGCTTAGCCAGGGCATAGAGCTGGCCGGTGAAGAGCGCCAGGAAGAGCCCCTGACCGGCGCCGATCAGGGTGGTCAGGAAGATGACTGAAAAGGCGGGGTGCATGAAGAAGTTCCGAGTTACGAGTGGCGAGCGGCGAGGAAGACGACGTGACTACAGAGTCGGCCCAAGCAGTCGGGCGAAGCCCAACCTCCTCCTCGGCCCTCGCTACTCGCTACTCGCCACTTCCTACCAAGCCACATCATCCAACGCCTCCTCGCCCGTGTAGGTGGTGAGGTCCTCCTTGCGCAGCGGGTTGTCGGCCCGGTTGAGCTCGTCCGGGTCGATGTGCAGGCGGGTCTTGCGCCGGGGCAGGTAATGATTGGCCGGCTTGGTGCCCCACTCGGGCATGAGCTGATAGCCTCCCTGCTCGCGGATGGCGATGGAAACCTCCGAGTCCGGGTCATGGACGTCGCCGAAGAGGCGCGCGCTGGTGGGACAGGCCAGCACGCAGGCGGGCTTACGCTCAGCCTCCGGGAGGGTCAGATCGGTGATGCGGTCGATACAGAGGGTGCACTTCTTCATCACCATCTGCCGCTCGTCCAGCTCCCGGGCGCCGTAGGGGCATGCCCAGGAGCAGTACTTGCAGCCGATGCACTTGTCGTAGTCCACCAGGACGATGCCGTTGTCGGGGCGCTTGTGGGAGGCCCCGGTGGGGCACACCGGCACGCAGGGGGGGTCCTCGCAATGCAGACAGCTCTTGGGGAAATGCACCGTCTCGGTGTGGGGGAAGGTGCCGACCTCGAAGGTCTGGACGCGGTTGAAGAAGGCCCCGGTCGGATCGGCATCATAGGGATTGAGATCCGTCAGGGGTCCGGCCCAGCCGGAGGTGTTCCACTGCTTGCAGGAGGTCACGCAGGCGTGGCACCCGACGCAGACATTGAGGTCGATCACCAGGGCCAGTTGGGTCATCTCAATCCACCAGGGATAGGTCCAGGTCGCGGGATTCGGCGCTCGCCTAGGGACGATCGTCCTCGTCCCCATCCTCGCCCCAGTCAGGCCCCTCGTCGTCGCCCGCCTCGCCCAGCAGCTCCTGGGCCAGCTCATCGGGCTCCAGCTCCAGCCCCGAGAGCTCGGCGTCCCAGTTGGTGCCCACCAGGACCCCATCCTCGCTCATGCCGGCGAGCCAGGTGTCGATGAAGACGTCGAGCGGCAGGCTGTCCGGGACGAACCCGGCCCAATCGTCCGCGCAGTGCAGGCGCGCCTCGGCCTCGTCGGACCAGAAGGGATAGACATCCGTGTCCTCGTACTCGTTGGACTCGCACACGGCCCAACCCTGGTCGGACTTAAGCCCCCAGACCAGGCCGCTCGCCTGGACCTCGCGGACGAAGCGGTCGTGGTTGTCCTGGGCCTCGGTCGTCACATCGTTCATCGGTGGGCTCCTGCTTCGGGTGGTCTTAAGACTTTGCCCAGGGCGCCGCGGCTAGCGCAGGGTCTTGGAGAAAAGCCCGGCCACATACGCCTGCCAGCGGCCGCGGCGCCGCTCCTGGCCCGGCAGACGGGGCATAGGATCGAACTGGGGCGAGGTCATCGCCGGCTCGTCGACCCCCGCCTTGTAGACCCGCACCCGCACGTCGAACCAGGCCGCCTGGCCGGTGACGGGGTCCGAGTTGGAGACGTGCTCCCCGCACTCGTTGGGGGGCAGCTCCTCGCTGATCAAGTGATTGAGGAGGAACCCCTTGCGGGACTCGTCCGCCCGGGGCGAGAGCCCCCAGGCCCCGGCGGCCTTGCCGATGGCGTTCCAGGTCCAGACCGTACTCGGCTCCACCGCCTCGGAGAAGCGGCACAGACACCGCACCCGGCCGTGGGCGGACTCCACCCAGATCCAGTCCCCATCATCGAAACCGTTTGCGGCCCCTACCCGGGGATTCACGAACAGGTAGTTATGGCTATGGATCTGGCGCAGCCAGGCGTTCTGGCTGTCCCAGGAATGGTACATGGCCATGGGGCGCTGGGTCAGCGCATTCAGCGGATAGCGCTGGGTATCCGTGAGCCGGGTCTCCAGGGGCTCGTAATAGAAAGGCAGCGGGTCGAAATAGGTCTCGACGCGCTTGCGCAGCCGCTCCGGCGGCTGGCGCCCCGGGCGCTTGCCCTGGGCGGCCAGACGGAAGCGCTGCAGCACCTCCGAGTAGACATTGAGCACGATGGGCTCCGCGTAGCGGGTCATGCCGTGGGCCCGGGCCCAGTGCAGATAGCCCTTGTTCCAGTTGCGGTTGTACTGATAGGAGCGGGGCAGCTCGTGATGGTAGTAGCAGCCGTGCTTGGCATACTGCTCCCACTGGCGGGGGTTGGGCTCCCCCTTGAGGAACCGCTCGCCGCCCTTGCCCCGCCAGCCCGCCAGGAAGCCGATGCCGGAGCCGGGCGAGGTCTCGTAGTTAACGATGAAGTCCGGGTAGTCCCGGTAGCGACGGCTGCCGTCCTCGCGCACGAAGGCGGGGAGCTTGAGGCGCGACCCCAGCTCGATCAGCACCTCCTGAAAGGGCTTGCACTCGCCCTTGGGCGGAAGGATCGGAACCCGCACCGAGTCCACCGGCCCGTCGAACTCCGAGATGGGCCTATCCAGCATGGAGAGGACGTCGTGGCGCTCCAGATAGGTGGTATCCGGCAGCACCAGGTCGGCGAAGGCGACCGTCTCGGAGGCAAAGGTGTCGCAGACCACCAGGAAGGGGATCCGGTACTCCCCGTCCTCGCCCTTGTCGGTCAGCATCCGGCGGACCTCGACCGTGTTCATGGTCGAGTTCCAGGCCATGTTGGCCATGAAGAGCAGCAGGGTGTCGATGGGATAGGGATCCCCCCGCCAGGCGTTGGTGATGACGTTGTGCATCAGACCATGGACGGCCAGGGGGTACTCCCAGGAGAAGGCCTTGTCGATGCGCACCGGCTCCCCCTGCTCATCCACGAACAGGTCCTCTGGCTTCGCAGGCCAGCCGAGCGGCATGCCGTCCAGCGGCGTGTCGGGCTGCACCCCCTGAGGTCCATTGGGCGGCTTGGGGCAGGGCGGGATGGGGCGCGGGAAGGGGGCCTTGTGGCGAAAGCCACCGGGGCGATCGATGGTCCCCAGGATGGTCATCAGGATCCCTAGGGCCCGGATGGTCTGGAAGCCATTGCTGTGGGCCGCCATGCCGCGCATGGCGTGGAAGGCGACCGGGTTGCCGGTGACCGAGTCGTGCTCGTTGTCCCAGCAGTCGGTCCAGGGGATGGGCAGCTCGATCTTCTGGTCCCGGGCGGTGACGCCCATCTCCTGGGCCAGGCGGCGGATGGTCCGGGCCGGGATGCCGGTGATCCCCGCCGCCCACTCCGGGGTGTAGGCCTCCACCCGCTCCTTGAGGAGCTGAAAGGCCGGCTTCACCGGGGTGCCGTCCTCCAGCGTATAGCTGCCGAGGAGGCGCGGGTCGGCACCCGGCGTGCGGGTCCCGATGGGGCCGATCTCCCGGTCCCACCAGAGCTTGTTCTCCGGGTCGAAGCAGCCCTCCTCCACGTGCATCTCGAAGCGATGGAAGAGCCCGTGGTCCGCCCGGCTCGGATCGTCCACCACCAGCTCGGCGGCGTTGGTGTACTGGATCAGGAAGTCCCGGTCATAGAGTCCGAGCTTGAGGATCTCGTGGGTGATGGCGAGCAGCAGGGCGCCGTCGGTGCCCGGCTTGATGGGGACCCACTCGTCGGCGATCGCCGAATAACCGGTGCGGATGGGGTTGATGGAGACGAAGCGCCCGCCCCGGCGCTTGAACTTGGAGATGGCAATCTTGAGCGGATTGGAGTGATGGTCCTCGGCGGTGCCGATCATCACGAAGAGCCGGGCCCGATCCAGATCCGGTCCGCCGAACTCCCAGAAGGAGCCGCCGATGGTGTAGATGAGCCCGGCGGCCATGTTGACCGAGCAGAAGCCCCCGTGGGCGGCATAGTTCGGGGTGCCGAACTGCTTGGCAAAGAGGCCGGTGAGGGCCTGCATCTGATCACGGCCGGTGAAGAGGGCGAAACGCTTGGGGTCCTCGGAACGGATGCGGGCCAAGCGCTCGGCGAGCAGACCGAAGGCCTCGTCCCAGGAGATCTCCTCGAATTGGGACTGCCCCCGCTCGGCGCCCGCCTTGCGCCGCAGCGGCTTGGTGAGCCGCCCGGGGGAGTACTGCTTCATGATCCCCGAGGAGCCCTTGGCGCAGATCACCCCTTGATTGAGGGGGTGATTGGGGTTGCCCTCGATGTAGCGCACCTCTCCATCCCGCAGGTGCACCCGGATGCCGCAGCGGCAGGCGCACATGTAGCAGGTGGTCTCCTTGACCTCGACCCGGCCGACGCTGGCGTCCGAGTGGGTGATGGGGTCCTGCATGGCGGCGACTTGGGCCTGGCTTTAAAAAGTTAAAGAATTCTAATATTCTTGCCGCCCTTGCCGCAAATACCGTTTGGCTTGGCGGCGTCGGCATCGCGGGCCCCATGGTCCCGTGCCGCCTCCGGCCACACGGTTGGCGATGCCCCAGAAAGCAGGTTCGAAGGTCTCACATCCGATCCCGCAAGCCCAGGTGGCGGCCAGCGTCTCAGGACGGCGCCCACCGCGGGAGGATTGAGCATCCACCCGAAACCGCGCCGCAATTGAACCAGCGCGCTCGCAGCCTCTAAAATGGGATCGTCGGAGCCGCCCAAAGACTTGAACGAGCCTGGATTTACCCGCGATCTTTAGTCCCATGTCCGACCTCACCGCCTCCGCGCCAGGGCTTGCGGGCCCCGACATCGATGCCCTGCGCTCCGAGGTGGCAGAGCTGATGGTCTCCACCCTCAACCTGGACCTGGCCGCAGCGGCCATCGACGCCGATGAGCCCCTCTATAAGGAGGGATTGGGGCTGGACTCCATCGACATCCTGGAGCTGGCGCTGGTGGTCTCCAAGCAGTACGGCTTTCAGCTTCGTGCCGACGACCAGGACAATGCGCGCATCTTCCGGTCCCTGCGAACCCTGACCGAGCACATCGCCCAGCACCGCACCCAGTGAGCATGCCACCGCGACCCGTAATGGCGCGGATCGCCGTCCTCGCGGGCCTCATCACCCTGTTCGTCGGCTACCAGCTCCTCGCCCACCGCATCACCGTCTCCTCCGACGCCGCCCTCTGGGGCGCCCTCTGGGCCACGGCGCCCTTGGCCTTGGTGCTGCTATGGCTGGCCTGGCGCGCGCGCCGACCGGCGGCCCCGCTGGCCCTGTGGCTGGCCCTGGTGACCACCCTGGGCCACTTCTGGCCGGCGATCCAAAGTCACCCGGACTGGATCTACTTCGGCCAGCACCTGGCGGTCAATGGCCTCCTGATGCTGTACATGGGCCTGACCCTGAGACCCGGCCGACAACCCCTGTGCAGCCGCCTGGCGACCCAGGTCCGCGGCCCCTTGCCCCCACAGGTAGCCGCCTATACGCGAAGCGTCACCGCCGCCTGGACCCTCTTCTTCGGGCTCATGGCGGCGACCTCGGCCCTGCTCTTCTGGCTCGCGCCGATCGGGGCCTGGTCGGTCTTCGCCAACCTGCTGACCGCGCCCCTGGTCCTGCTGATGTTCCTTGGCGAGTACGCCGCCCGGTTCTGGGTGCTCCCGCCCGGGCAACGGTCGGGACCGCTGGAGGCCATCCGCGCCTACTGGAGATACGGACCAGGATCGCCGGGCGCCCAGCAGGAGCTTGGCCCAGGCGCCCAATCCCGCTCCATGGACCCCGAGGGGGAGCCGCCCCGACCCGGGTCCTTGGATAGTGTTTGAGCCGCCGCATCCGGTGCAGCCCCTCCCCCTGATCAGCCACGCCTCACCCGACGCCATCGTCGCCTACCGCGACGGGGTGGCGGTCCCGGCGCGCCAGTTCCTCACCGATGCGCGGCGCCTCGCGGCGGCCCTGCCGGAGGGGCGACGCCACGTGCTGAACCTGTGCCAGGATCGCTACCGGTTCGCGGTGGTCCTGGCCGCATCGCTGCTCTCCGGGCGCGTCAACCTGCTGCCGCCCACGGCGACCCCGGAGGTCCTCGGCCAACTGGTGGCGTTCGCGCCGGACGGCGTCTGTCTGGTCGATGAGGAGCCCTGCGCCGGGCCACTCCCGATCCTGGCCTACCCCGAGGCCACCGAATCGGTGGAGGAGCTGGCCGAGGTCCCAACGATCGCGCCCGACCAGTTGGTCGCCTACGTATTCACCTCGGGCTCGACCGGCACCCCGGTGCCCCATGCCAAGCATTGGGGCCCCCTGGTACGCAACGTCAGGGCGGAGGCCGCCCGCCTGGGACTCACGGAAGGGCGCCCCCACGGCATCGTTGCCACGGTGCCCTCCCAGCACATGTACGGTCTCGAGACCGCGGTCCTGCTCCCCCTGCAGAGCGGCGGCGCCCTGTCGGCACGACGCCCCTTCTACCCGGCCGACGTCTGGGCCGCCCTGACCTCGGTGCCCGAGCCACGGGTCCTGGTCACCACCCCGGTCCACCTGCGTGCCCTGGTGGCCTCGGGTCTGGAGCCCCCCGGGCTGGACCTGGTCATCTCGGCGACCGCCCCACTCCCCGAGACCCTGGCCCGCGCCGCCGAGACCAGCCTGCGGACCCGCATCCTCGAGATCTACGGCTGCACCGAGGCGGGCCAGCTCGCCACCCGCTTCCCGACCCGAGGGCCCGAGTGGCAGCTCTACCCCGGCATCCGGCTGGAGATGGAGGAGGATCAGACCTGGGCGGCGGGGGGCCACGTGGAGGGGCGGGTGCCCCTGGCGGACCTGATCCAGCCCAGGGGCGAGGATCGCTTCCTGCTGCGGGGACGCACCGCCGACCTGGTCAACATCGCCGGCAAGCGCAGCAGCCTGGCCTACCTCAACCAGATCCTGAGCGGCGTCCCCGGGGTGGTCGACGGGGTCTTTTTCATGCCGAACCAACAAGGGGCGACCACCGTCGCCCGGCTGGCAGCGGTGGTCGTGGCCCCGGACCTGGACGCATCCGCCCTGATGGCGGAGCTGCGCCGCCGCATCGACCCCGCCTTTCTGCCCCGTCCCCTGCTGCTGGTGGAACGTCTGCCCCGCAATGCCACCGGCAAGCTGCCCCGCCAGGCCCTGGAGTCCCTGATCCTGGGCCGGGGACCGGTAATGCCCGTCACCGGACCGTCCTGATGGGCGAATCCCCGCTGCGCATCCCCACCGACCATCCCGCCTTCGCCGGCCATTTCCCCGGTCATCCCGTGGTGCCCGGGGTGGTCCTGCTCGATGAGGCGCTCGCCACCATCGCCGCGGCCGAGGGTCTCGCGCCCGAGCTGTGGCGCCTGGCGTTGGTGAAGTTCCAGCGTCCGGTAGGCCCCGGTGAGGCCCTGGTCCTGCATTGGAAGGATCTGACCCGGGGCGGCTGGGGCTTCGAGATCCTGGCCGCGGGCCAGGCGGTCGCGACCGGCTCCGTCGAGGCGCTGGGCGCACGCGAGGACCTGGGGCCGTGACCCTGCCGCCGCCCCGCGCCACCCTGCACCGACCGCGCGCCGCCGGCTGGACCCGCCAGCCGGAGCGCAGCAGCCTGGCCTGGCTGCGCCTCATGACCTGGATCTCCCTGCACCTCGGGCGAAGCGGGTCCCGGGTCCTGCTACGCCTGATCACCGTCTATTTCCTGCTGTTCTCCCCGGGCGCCCGGCGCGCCTCCCGCGCCTATCTCCGGCGGGCCCTGGGGCGGCCGCCTCGGCTGGGGGATCTGTACCGCCACCTCTTCTACTTCGCCTCCACCATCCACGACCGGGTCTATCTGCTCAACGATCGCTTCGCGCTGTTCGACATCCGGGTGCAGGGGGAGGAGGTCATCCGGGAGGCCCTGGCATCCGGGCAGGGCGTCTTCCTGATGGGGGCCCATCTGGGAAGCTTCGAGGCGATTCGGGCCCTGGGGCGACTCCACGGCACGCCCCCCATGGCGATGGTCATGTACGAGGATAATGCCCGCAAGATCAACCGGATCCTGACGGCCATCAACCCGGCCGCGACCTCGGACCTGGTACCGCTCGGGCGGGTCGACTCCATGCTCCAGGTGCGCGACCGCCTCGCCCGGGGACACTTGGTCGGGGTGCTGGGGGACCGCACCCTGGGGGATGAGCCCGGGCTGCGTGTCCCCTTCCTGGGGGAGCCGGCCAGCTTCCCCACCGGCCCCTTCCGGCTGGCCGCCTTGATGCGCCGCCCCCTGATCTTCATGACCGGACTCTACCTAGGGGGCAACCGCTACGAGGTCCATTTCAGCCGCCTGGCCGACTTCTCCCGGGCCCATCCGGAGGATCCCCAGGCGGCGGTCGAAGAGGCCCTGCGGCGTTACGTGGCCCTGATCGCGGAGCAGTGCCGCGGCGCCCCCTACAACTGGTTCAATTTCTTCGATTTCTGGCGTCAGCCCGGGCAGGGGTCCTGAGAGGTTGTGAAGAAACCGCAGCGAGCAGCCCCGAGCGCAAGGAGCCGCGCAGAGAGCGACGAGACATATCAAGTGGATAGGCGAGGAGCGAACGAGCATGCGACGCCGCGATCGGGGCGCGCAGTAGGTTTATTCACAACCTCTGAGCCCGTGGGACCGCCCAAGGGAGCCCCGATCCACCCCCGGCGCCTCCAAGCCGGCGGAGCACTCCTGGTCCTCGCGCTCCTGATCGGCGGCGCCACCGCGGCGGACTGGGACCTGGACCGGCTCATGGGACGGCTCGCCGAGAATCCGGGCGGGCGGATCGCCTTCACCGAGAAGACGTACGTCTCTATCCTGGACCAGCCCCTAGAGAGCGCCGGGGAGCTGATCTATATCCCCCCGGATCGGCTGGAGAAGCGGACCCAGAGACCCAGGCCGGAGGTCGCGGCCCTGGCGGGTGGGGAGCTCAGCCTGGAGCGCGGCGGCCAGCGTCGCACCCTGAGGCTCGCGGAGGTCCCGGAGGCCGGCGCCTTCGTCGACAGCATCCGGGCCACCCTCGCGGGAGACCGGGCCGCCCTGGAGCGCACCTACCGGCTGCGTTTGCAGGGCGGCGAAGGGGATTGGACCCTGCTGCTGGAGCCGCGGGGCCTGCGCCTGGGCGCGGTGGTCAGGCGCATCGAGATCCGCGGCCAGGGGGGCGAGCCCCGCCGCGTCGAGATCCTTCAGCCAGACGGCGACCGCTCCGAGATGGAGCTCGGGCCCCCGCTGGGTCGGGAACCCGGACCTTGACCCGGTCTTGGGCTGGGTGGCGTCTGCTGGTGCCGCTGGCCTGGGGGGCCTGGGTCGCCGGCTGCGTCCTGGTGATCCTGCAGTCGCGCTTCACCGCCGACCTCTCCGCCTTCCTGCCCAGCCACCCCAGCGTCGAGCAGGCGCTCCTGGTCCAGCAGCTGCGCGAGGGGCCCGCCTCGCGGCTCATCCTGATCGGCATCGAGGGGGCCGACCCGGAGACGCGGTCCGTCCTCTCCAAGGCCCTGGCCGCGCGGCTGCGGGCCGACGACCGATTCGCCTCGGTGCAGAACGGCGAGACCCAGACCCTGGAGGCGGACCGCCAATTCCTTGAGGCCCACCGCTATCTGCTGAGCCCTGGCGTGACCCCCGAGCGCTTCACCCCCGAGGGTCTCAAGGGGGCCATCGAGGAGACCTTGAGCCTGCTGGCCTCACCCCTAGGCCCCCTCATCAAGCCTCTGGTTCCGAGCGATCCCACGGGCGAGCTGATCGGCCTGGTGGCCGGCCTGGAGCCGGCCTCGGGCCCGGCCATTGGGGATGGGGTCTGGGTCTCCCCGGATCGCGGCCACGCCCTGCTGCTAGTCCAGACCCGCGCGCGGGGCTCAGATACGGACGCCCAGGAGGCCGCGCTCTCGGCGATCCGCCAGGCCTTCGCCGATACCCGGCGCGACCACGCGGATCCAGGGGAGGCCCCGCCCGCCACCGAGCTGATCCTGACCGGCCCCGGCGTCTTCGCGGTGAGCATCCGCGACCAGATCCACCGGGAGGTGGTCCGCCTCTCGACCCTGGGCGCGGGGCTGATCGCCGGCCTGCTGCTCCTGGCCTACCGCTCGGTGACGGCCCTGGTGCTCGGACTCCTGCCGGTCCTCACCGGGGCCCTGACGGGGGTGGCGGCGGTGGGCCTGGGGTTCGGGGTGGTCCAT
>JBLMWY010000130.1:0-11474 GCA_050257475.1 Bdellovibrio bacteriovorus | reverse complement strand
GCGCCTAGCTTGCGTCCCCTCTTCAATGGGCACCCCCTGGACCCCTCTTGACCCGCGATCTCATGCAACGTCTCCTGCTCATCGCCGCCGTTGTGCTGCTCGCCGCGGCCCTGACCTGGGTCCAGTGGCGCCGAGATCGCGCGGCGCTGCGGTGCCGCTTACCACCGCGCCGAGCCGGGCGATTCCGCCCTGGGCTATATGGTGGATCATTCCTCCTTTGCCCATGTCGCCGATCCCCAGGGCCGCCTGGTCGTGAGACTGGACCACGCCACCGCGCCCGAGCGCATCGTCGCCACGAGCCGCTCGCTCCTGGTCGATGGCTAAGGAAGCGCCGAATTCTAGCGCTCCCCGCGCGGGCCAAGGTTGGCCCGCTATTTTCGAGGGCCTCAAGTGCTTGAAAATGGAGTTTCCCGAGACTCGCGCGTCTCGGGACGCGCGCTGATCAAGTGCCCAGAAGGCAGTTGATCAGCATCCCGCTAAGCCTGCGCGTCTGTTCATCCAATCCGATCCCCAAGGAGTCCAACCCATGCCCCAAACCCTGCGCACCGCCCTGCTGGCGGGCCTTTGCGCCGTCGCCGCCCTGAGCGCCCAGGCCCAGGATCCCGCCGTGGCGATCACCGACGCCTATGCCCGAGCGGTCCCTCCGGGCCAACCCAACAGCGCCGTGTTCCTGACGCTGACCAACGGCACCGCCCAGCCGCGCGCCCTCGTCGGGGGGAGCAGCCCCGTCGCCGAAGTGGTGGAGCTCCACACCCACATCCACGCGGACGGCATGATGCGGATGCGGCGGGTAGAGCGCATTGAGGTCCCGGCCGGGGACACTGTGCGCCTGCAGCCGGGCGGCCTGCACATCATGTTGATCGGCCTCAAGGGCGACCTCGCGCCGGGAGATCAGGTCGACCTGACGCTGTCCTTCGACGACGGGACCCAAACCCAGGTCCTGGCGCCGGTGCGTAAGGCCGAGGCCATGAACGGCCAACATTGACGCGGGTGACGCGGCCGGCGACACCGCAGCGTCAGTTAGCCCCACAGTGGTGCGGGTTAGGGAATTCCTCCAACGGCCGCGGGTCTCCGTGAGTGCAGTCTAGGCCCGGGGTCGGCTCGGACAGCGGGCAAGACCGACGGTGCCAATTGACCCATATGAGCAATATCTGATATACATCCGCGGCTTTCTTCGGTTCTCGGCCTTCGGCCGATCGTACAGGCGAACAGGTTTTGGCTATGAACAACCATTGGATTGTATCGGGGTTAAAGACCGCCTCCGCGCTTCTCTTGGCGGGTGGCTTGACGGGCGCCGCCCTTGCGAGCGAGGCGTCCTCGACACCTGCCGGCGACCCCAAGGCCGGGGAGGCCAAGGCCGGCACTATCTGCCTCGCCTGCCACGGTCCCCAGGGCAACAGCATCGTCCCCGCCTGGCCCAAGCTGGCCGGCCAACACCCTGAATACGTCTACAAGCAGTTGATGGACTTCAAGGCCGGCAACCGCGCGAACGCTCAGATGAGCCCCATGGCGGCCCCCCTGACCGAGCAGGAGATGCGCGACCTCGCCGCCTACTATGCATCTCAGACCCAGGCCGGCGGTGCGGCCGACCCCGCACTGGCCGAGCTAGGTCAAAAGATCTTCCGGGCGGGAAACCCCGAATCGGGCGTCCCCGCGTGCAGCGGCTGCCACGGCCCCGCAGGCATGGGTGTTGCCATGGCCAAGTTCCCGCGCATCTCCGGGCAGCACGCCGATTACACCAAGCAGACGCTGACCTACTTCCGCGACGGCACGCGCGCCAACGATCCCAACGCGATGATGCGGGGCGTGGCCGCGCGCATGACGGACAAGGAGATCGCGGCGGTGTCCCAGTATCTTCAGGGACTCAACCAATAGCCGGCGAGCCCCCTCGCCGAGACGCGAAAAGGGCAGCCTCTGGCTGCCCTTTTCGTTGACGCCCCACCCTGCCCAGCCTGGCGACGGCGGGCGCGTTCCCAGGTCAGCGCCCCTGTGCTAGTTTCCCGGGGTGCCTTGCAAGACCGGCCCGGAGCCGCCAACAACCAGGCCATGCAGCAGATCAAACTGTTGAGCTACAACGTCCAGGGGGGGATCTATTCTCGCCAGTACAGCGACTATGTGACCAACAGTTGGAAGCACGTCCTGCCCCACCCGGAGCGCCTGGTCAACCTGGCGCGCATCGCCCAACTGCTCCAGCAGTTCGACCTGGTTGGCCTGCAGGAGGTCGATGCCGGGAGCCTCAGAAGCGCCAATATCGACCAGATCCAGTACCTGGCTCGCCAGGGCGGCTTCCCCTACTGGTACCGCCAGATCAACCGCAACCTAGGCCCTTTTGCCCAACACAGTAACGGGCTGCTGAGCCGGCTGAGCCCGACCGCCATCACCGAGCATCGGCTTCCGGGACTGCCGGGGCGAGGTGCCGTTGTGGCCGAGCTCCCACTCTCCTACGGCCCACCCCTGGCCATCGGCATCGTCCACCTGGCCCTGGGTTGGCGGGCCCGGCAACGCCAACTGGATTATCTGGTGGAGCTCGCCCACGCCCACCCCTTGCTGGTCTTGATGGGCGACTTCAATTGCGGCTGCGGCTCGCGTAGCCTGCGCGCCATGGTGCGCCGCGCCGGCATGCGCGGCCTGGATTGTGACCTCAAGACCTTCCCAAGCTGGCGGCCCCGCCGCAATCTGGACCACATCCTGGTCTCGGAGCCTCTGCGGATCTTGGGGGCTCACGTGATCGACTACCCCCTCTCCGACCACCTGCCCCTCAGCATGACCCTGGGACTGCCCGCCGGGCTGCAGTTCATCGGTCCACCCGAGTGCACCGAGGAGACCGTCAGTCCTGCACATAGAAGTGACGCCAAGCGCAGCCGCAGGCACGGGTGAGGAGGTCGAGGAGCCGCGGCGTTGGCACGGCCTCCCCGGGGAAGACCTCCTCCACCAGCACGAACAGCCGCCCAAATCCCCCCTGCTGCTTCCAGTCCCAGCGCCAGGGAGGATGAATTGCGCCGCACGCGGCACAGACCTGCCCCGCCAGCGGGCGCTCCAGCCAATCCGTCAGCCGCTCCTGCCAGTCTGCAAGCCTGGCCCGGCACTGGGGGCAGCGCGGTCCCCGGGTGTTGCGCCCCCACATCAGGCGAGGCAGCGAGTCGGGCCCCAGGATGCGCACATGGCAATGCCCCTCCCCGCCCTGATGCCCCGTCGATCCTGGAAGCACCACCGAACAGCCTGCGAAGCTGAGCAGACCCAGGAGCTCCGTCCCCACGGCGAAGGCCCCCGGACGACCCGGGAACGGCTGGCCGATGAACCCGGCCCGGGTCAGGACCCCACGAACCAGATCCGGGTCCGGCGCGGCCTGGGGATCGGCGGTGGTCAAAACGAGGCGGCCGGTGTGGCGGGACATAGAAGCTCCGGTGGGCGTAGGACCGCCCAGCACAGGCTAAGGCCGTGCGCCACCCGATACCCGGGGGCAGCCGCCGAAGCCCCGCGCCCCATGGTGCCTGTACCCTGGTGGCTGCCTAGCGCCCTGAGCCCTGCCCGGCGGATCGCAGTCCCTTGGCCGGTCAACCTTGGGGCAAAACCTCAAGGCGCATCTCCTTATTCGCGCGACGAATAGAAATTGGGATTGGCTCACCAGCACGAAGGTCGCGCTTCAAGCCGATCAGCATCAGGGAATGACTCACCGCCACACCATTAAAAGATTCGATGATGTCGCCAACTCTGAGCCCCGCCTTCTTGGCGGGACCGTCGGCAAAGACGCGACTGACTACAACTTCCGAGGAGCCGGGCGGGTCCGCATAGAGGTGGTCGGCAATATCGTCCACGCTGATGCCCAGCCAAGGAGATGTCCGGTCCAACGAGGGGCTATCCGGTCCGGTGCAGGCGAACACGAAGCTCTGCGTGCTGCAGCTCTTGTCCAGGCACTGGCGACTGATCGGAACGGCGGCTCTGCCATGAAAGCCACAACCTCGATTCGCCTCTGCGATAACCTGTGTCTCGTCAGGGTAGTGGGATCTCACGACGACCCTGTCTTCGCCAAGGGCAGTGATGAACGCCGAGCTCCTGCAACCGACTAGAAGAGCGCAGAGAGGCAAGAACAGGTATGCCCGCTTCATGGTCTGCCAACTCCAGGGAGATGCTGATCAAATGCCATCCTGGCGTTCGATCAACTCGCCTCCCGAGACGCGCGAGTCTCTGGAGGCTCCATTTTCAAGGGCTCAAGGCCCCTGAAAATGGCGGGCCGCCCTTGGCCCGCACGAGAACCGCTATATATCGGCGCGGCCCTCGAGCCCAGTCGCCGCTGCCCAGCCGCATCGGGCGTCGAGCAGGACCTCCCGCGGCTGTCAAAGCGCCGCAGGGGCTAGTTCGATAGACTGTAATGGAGAACCAGCGATGGGGCTACCCCGCCCCCTAGCCCCCCGTTTCCAGCCGAGGAGCCAGGGGCCCGGCGGCGACTTCAAAGGCTCACCGCCCAAGCCCCAAGGAACCCACGGCATGCGACTCATACAGCTACAGGTGTTGCTTGCGCTGCTGCCCCTCGCTCAGCCCACGTGGGGCGAGCAGGGAGCGGGACCAGCCGCGCAGGGGGCGAGCCCCCACATCAATCAGCCCTTTCAGGGGGCCAACCTTGCCCATTGGCCCAGCATCTTCGAGCGGCCAGGTCGGGAGGTGTTCGAGCGCCGCCTCCAGATCCTCGCTGCCGCGCGGATCGAGCCGGGCATGCGGGTGGCCGACATCGGCGCCGGGACCGGGCTCTTCACCTCCCTGTTTGCCCGCGCCCTGGGGCCGGCCGGACGCGTCTACGCGGTCGACATCTCCGCCGGCTTCATCGCCACCCTCACCGAGCGCGCCCGTTCCGAAGGGCTCACAAACGTGGTCCCGATTCTGAATGACCAACAAGGCACCGGACTCGATGAGAAGAGCATCGACCTCGCCTTCGTGTGCGATACCTATCACCACTTCGAGGACCCCGCGGCGATGCTGAGCTCCATCCGTCGCGCCCTGGTGCCGGGCGGTGCCCTCATCATCATCGATTACCGCCGCGAGCCGAGGGTGAGCTCGCGTTGGGTGATGAGTCATGTACGCGCCGGCAGGGACCAGGTCGTGCGGGAGGTGACGGCGGCGGGGTTCCGACTGGTGGAGGAGCCCGAGCTCCTGCGAGAGAGCTTCTTCCTGCGCTTTGAGACGCTCGGCGGGGCCTCCCACTGAACGTCCACCTCGGGCGCCATGGTGGCGTTCCGGCTGGCCAACCCGTGAGCAGGAATGGACCCTCGGCCCTGACACGAGCGCTGGCGACACGGCGAGACCGGCTGGCTTCACGAGGCGATCAACACCCAGCCGCACGGCGCCCAACCCGCAACGCGCCTTGCGCCATCCCACCGAGGCACCTAGCATGGCCGCTTGACCGACGATGGTCACCGCCCCGCTTCGCGGGTGCCCCAGGTCCCAGGCTTCGATCCCCGGTCCCACCCTATCGCCAATGGCCCCCGATCCCGAGCGACTGATCAGCCCCGAGGCCCGGTCCGACGATGCGGCGCTCGACCGGGCCATCCGTCCGCGACGCCTGGCGGACTATGTGGGGCAGCCGGCGGTGCGCGAGCAGATGGAGATCTTCATCGGTGCGGCCCGGGCTCGACACGAGGCCCTGGACCATGTGCTGATCTTCGGTCCCCCGGGGCTCGGCAAGACGACGCTCGCCCACATCATCGCCCACGAGATGCAGGTGAATCTGCGCCAGACCTCGGGCCCCGTGCTGGAGAAGCCCGGGGACCTGGCGGCCCTGCTCACCAATCTGGAGGCCGGCGACGTCCTGTTCGTGGATGAGATTCACCGCCTGAGCCCGGTGGTGGAGGAGGTCCTCTACCCGGCCATGGAGGACTACCAGCTCGACATCATGATCGGCGAGGGGCCTGCGGCGCGCTCCATCAAGCTGGACCTGCCCCCTTTCACCCTGGTCGGGGCCACCACCCGGGCGGGGCTCCTGACCTCCCCCCTGAGGGACCGCTTCGGGATCGTCCAACGCCTGGAGTACTACTCGGCGGCAGACCTGACCACTATCGTGGCCCGCTCCGCCCAGATCCTGTCCATCCATACCGAGCCCGAGGGGGCGGCGGAGATCGCCCGCCGCTCCCGCGGGACCCCGCGCATCGCCAACCGCCTGCTGCGCCGGGTGCGGGATTTCGCCCAGGTGAAGGCCGCGGGCCGCATCACGGCCCCAGTGGCAGACCAGGCCCTGGGGATGCTAAAGGTGGACGCCCTGGGGTTCGACCACATGGACCGGAGGCTCCTCGCCGCGGTCATCGAGAAGTTCGACGGGGGACCGGTGGGGGTGGAGAGCCTGGCCGCGGCCATCGGCGAGGAGCGGGGCACCATCGAAGACGTGCTGGAGCCCTATCTGATCCAGCAGGGCTATCTGATGCGCACCCCCCGGGGTCGGATGGCCACCCAGGCCGCCTACCTGCACCTGGGGCTGCGCAGTCCGCCGGGCAGAGCCGCCAGCCCCGGGATGTCCGGCGACCTCTTCGGGGCCGTCGAGGGCTGAATGGTCTCGAGTGGCCCGCCTTGGGCCCAAGCCTGGGGACCCGAAGCCGCGCAAGGTCGCGCCTGTCGCGCATTGGCCGCATTGGAACCTGGGCATTTGAGCCACAAAATAGCGGTCTTGGGCAGGGTTGCCTCAAGGGTCGCGCCGATCCCTCGGAGCCAGAGATCGTATCTTCGATCGAGCTGGCTGACCAGGCCGCTCCCTTGCCTATGCCGCGGGGCGACGGAAGAGCGCCTGGCCTGCACCAAAAAGACACAACCGTTGCCCTAGCGCAACGCTGACACTATATTAGCGTTTCTTGATTTACGATCTCGTCGCCGCGTGGGCCTGCCGGTCGCAGCCCACCCGCCTTCTTGTTATCGCCCGATGGCGTCGCCCCGCACCGGGCTGGGGCCGCCGAACGCGCGCGGACCAGCGGATCGTTGCCGACCAGCCCTGAAAGTCGGCCCAAGGTTGCCCCCAGAGACATAGAAATGAATGCTGAAATTTCGCTTCTGAATCTCGTGCTCCATGCCAGCTTCGTCGTCCAGCTGGTGCTGCTGGTGCTGGTGCTGGCGTCGGTCGTCTCCTGGACCATGATCCTGGATCGGGGCCGGGTCCTGGGAAAGGCCCGCCGCAGCGCCAACGCCTTCGAGGAGCGCTTTTGGTCCGGCGGCGACTTGAGCGCCCTCTACAAGGACCTCAGCGCGAACGAGAAAAAGGCCAACCAGGGGTTGCCCGCCATCTTTCGCGCCGGCTTTCAGGAGTACGTGCGCCTGCGCAAGATCGAGGGCAACGACATGATGGCGGTCCTGCAGGGGGCCGAGCGCTCCATGCGGGTGGCGCTCAGCCGGGAGATGGACCGCCTGGAGACCAATCTGCCATTCCTCGCCACCGTGGGCTCCACCAGCCCCTACGTGGGACTCTTCGGCACCGTCTGGGGCATCATGCATGCCTTCCATGCCTTGGGTAACGTGGATCAGGCAACCCTCGCCCTGGTGGCACCCGGCATCTCCGAGGCCCTGGTGGCCACCGCCATCGGGCTCTTCGCGGCCATCCCGGCGGTCATCGGATACAACCGCTACTCCAACCAAGTGGAGCGGCTTAACAACCGCTACGAGGAGTTCGTGGAGGAGTTCTCGACCCTGCTGCAGCGCCAGGGTCGGGGCTGAGGCCTCAGGGACGCCGCCATGATCAAGCGCTCCCGCCGCCACAAACGCCGCCAGCCCATGGCCGAGATCAACGTGGTGCCTTACATCGACGTGATGCTGGTGCTGCTGGTGATTTTCATGGTCACGGCCCCGCTCATCACCTCCGGGATTAAGGTCAACCTGCCCCAGGCGAAGACCGGCGCCATCCCGAGCCCCTCGGTGGAGTCGGTGGTCATCACGGTTGACCAGTTCGGTGACTATTACATCGACGCCGGGGATGACAAGCACCTGCCCGCGACGCTCCGTACCATCCGCGACCGCGTGCGGGTGGTGCTCGACTACAAGCGCGACACCCCGATCCTGGTGCGCGCCGACAATCAGGTCCCCTACGAGAAGGTGATCTATGCCATGGCCGCGGCGCAGGCCGGCGGCGCGCCCGACGTGGGGCTGGTCACGGCCCCGCCACCCCGCCGCGAGCCCTGATCGCCCCGATCCACCCCCATGTGGCAGATACTCAGGCACAACCCGCGCGCCTTCTACTGGTCACTCGGGCTGCACGTCATCTTCGCCCTGGTGCTGTTCGTGAGCGTGCGCTTCCTGGACGAACCGATCGATGTGGGCGGCAAGGCCCGGGTGGTCCAGGCCAGCGTCCTGGGTGAAGAGGCCCTCGAAGAGCTGAGCGCGCGCATCGAGTCCGAGGCCCCCCAGCGGCCCGCGGATCCGGCCGTCGAAGAACGCGAGCTCCTGGCGGAGCGCCAGGCCGCCGAAGAGACCAGGCGCCAAGTGGAGGCCGAGCGCCAAGCCGCCGAGGAGGCGCAGCGCCAAGCCCAGGCCGAAGCGGAGCGGCGTGCCGCCGAGGAGGACGCCCGCCGGGCGGCCCTCGAGGCCGAGCGCCAGGCTCAGGCCGAAGCGGAGCGACGCGCCGCCGAGGAGGCTGCTCGCCAAGCGGCCCTGGAGGCCGAGCGCCAGGCCGCCGAGGCGGCGCAGCGCCAGGCCCAGGCCGAGGCAGAGCGACGCGCCGCCGAGGAGACTGCCCGCCAGGCGGCGCTGGAGGCCCAGCGTCGGGCCGATGCGGAGGCCCGCGCGGCGGCGCAGCGCCAGACCCAGGCCAAGGCTGCCGAGGAGGCCCGCCGACAGGCGGAGGCCGCGCGCCTGCTGGCCGAGGAAGAGGCCCGACGCCAAGCCGCGGATCTGGCGCGCCGCCAGGCCGAGGAAACACGGCGCGCGGAAGAGGCCGCCCGTCAGGCCGCGGAAGCCCAGCGCAGGGCCGAGGAGGAGGCCCGGCGCATGGCCTCCGAACGCGAACGCATCCGCCAGGAGATGGAGCGGGCGGCCGCCGCCGAGGAGGCCGAGCGCCTGGCCCGGATTGAGGCCCAGCGCAAGGCCGAGCAAGAGCGCCAGCGCCGCCTCCAGCAGGAGGCCGACCGCCTGGCGGCGGAGGAAGAGCGGCGTCTCGCCCAAGAAGAGACCGAGCGTCGCATGGAGGAGGAGGCGCGCCATCTGGCGGAGCAGGCGGAGCGGGAGCTGGCCGCCCTGGACGCCCAGCGCACCCGCGAGTCGGACTTCGCCTCATCGCTCCTGCGGGAACAGATCAGCCGCGAGGTGGATCGCTACATCCCGGTGATCAAGGACAGGGTGCGCCAGTATTGGGTGCGCCCGCCGGCCCTGGGCCGTGACCTCCAGACCGTGGTATCCCTGCGCCTCATCCCGGGTGGGGATGTGGTGCCTAACAGCGTCCACGTGGTGCGCAGCAGCGGTAACACGGCCTTTGACCAGTCGGTGATCGCCGCCGTTTACAATGCCTCGCCGATCCCGGTTCCCTCCGGTCCGCCCTTCGAGCGCTTCCGGGAATTCAATCTCCAGTTCACGCCCTGAGCCTTAAGCGCCCCGAACGAACCCATGATTAGAGCCACTCGAGCACGTCGGGCCCTCGCCCTCCTCGTCCTTCCATTGGCCCTGCTGTTTGGCATGGGGGGCGCCCAGGCCCGGCTGACCATCGAGGTGACCGGTGGCGTGGAGGCCGCCCAGCCCATCGCGGTGGTCCCCTTCGGCGTCTCGGAGGGCCTGATCCCCAAGGAGGATGTGGCGGCGGTGGTCGCCGCCGACCTGGCCCGCTCCGGGCGCTTCCGGCCCATGCCGACCCGGGACATGCTGGCCCTCCCCAGCACCCACGAGGAGGTGGACCTGCGCGACTGGAGCCTGCTCGGCATGAACAACCTGGTGATCGGCCGGGTGGAGCAGGAGGGAAACGGCTACCGGGTGAGCTACACCCTCTACGACGTGTTTCGCGGCGAGCAGCTCGCCTCAAACAGCCTCAGCACCACCCCGAGCGGGCTGCGCATCACCGCCCACCGGATCGCCGACCAGATCTACGAGAAGCTCACGGGACAGCCCGGGGTAGCGGCCACACGCATCGCCTATGTCACCGCCAGCGGCCGCGGCGAGGGCCAGACGGTGACCCTGCGGGTCTCCGACGCGGATGGCTACAACCCCCAGACCATCGTCTCCTCGGGAGACCCCATCCTGTCCCCCGCCTGGTCCCCGGACGGTCGGCGGCTCGCCTATGTCTCCTTTGAGACCCGCCGCCCCGCTATCTTCGTCCAAGACTTGGCCAGCGGACGGCGCGACCTAGTGGCCAGCTACCCCGGCATCAACGGCTCCCCCGCCTTTTCGCCGGACGGCCAGCGGCTTGCCATGACCCTCTCCAAGGACGGCAACCCGAACATCTATGTACTGAATCTCATGACCCGGGAGCTCACCCAGCTCACCGACCACTTCGGCATCGACACCGAGCCCGCTTGGTCGCCGGACGGCAACGACCTCCTCTTCACCTCCAACCGCGGGGGCAATCCGCAGATCTATCGGATGTCCACCGCCGGCGGACCCGCCGAGCGGGTCAGCTTCGAGGGGGACTACAACGCCCGCGCCTCCTTCGCGCCGGACGGGCGATCCATCGCCATGGTGACCCGGGTCAACGGCCAGTTCCGCATCGCCCTCCACGACCTGCAGCGCGGCTACACACGGATCCTGAGCGGCGGCAGCCTGGATGAGTCGCCGAGTTTCGCGCCCAATGGCAGCATGGTAATTTACGCGACCGTCCACGGGGGTCGCGGGGTGCTCGCGACCGCTTCGGTGGACGGAGGCGGAAACCAGCGGCTATCCCAGGACTCGGGCGAGGTGCGTGAGCCCGCCTGGTCGCCGATGATGAAGTGAGGTAATGCCGCCGTGACCCATGACCGCATCCCATCTCCCGACCCCTTACGCGCCCGGACCCGGGGCGTGCTGGCGCTAACCCTCGTCGCGCTGCTGGCCGGATGCGCCAGCGAGCCCAGCCGCGCACCGGTCACCGCACCCCAGGTCACCACCCGACCGGCCACCGAGGCGCCGAGACCCGTCGAGCGTCCGACCTATCGGGGCCCCTGGGAGGACCCCTCGAGCCCGCTCTACCAGCGCACCATCTACTTCGACTACGACAGCGACGAGATCAAGCCCGAGTACATCGCCCTGATGCGCAACCACGCGGCCTACCTGGGCAGCCACACCGGCACCCGGGTTACCCTGGAGGGCCACACGGACGAGCGCGGCACCCGCGAGTACAACCTCGCCCTGGGCGACCAGCGGGCCGAGTCGGTGCGCCGCTTCATGGTCGCCGAGGGGGTAATCCCCGATCAGATGGCCACGCTGAGCTATGGCGAGGAGCGCCCGGCGGATCCCGGGCGCCAGGAGTCCGCCTGGCAGCGCAACCGGCGGGTAATCATTCAGTATTAGGAAGTGGCGAGTTGCGAGGGCCAAGGGCCAAGGGCCAAGGGCCA
>JBLMWY010000129.1:0-2611 GCA_050257475.1 Bdellovibrio bacteriovorus | reverse complement strand
TGATGCCGCAACTGGTGATGCCGACCTACGAGCACACGCTGCTCGACCAGACCGCCAAGGCGGCGGTGGCACGGCAGATCGAGTACGGCCAGCAGCGCGGCGTGCCATGGGGCATATCGGAATCCGGCTACAACACGGTGGACGTGCATCTCAACTACCAGTACCGGCCGTTCGGCGTGCCTGGACTGGGGCTGAAACGCGGGCTCGCCGAGGACCTGGTCGTTGCGCCCTATGCCTCGGCACTCGCCTTGATGGTGGCGCCGGAGGCGGCCTGCCTTAACCTGCAACGGCTCGCCGCCGCCGGGGCGGAAGGGCGGTTCGGCTTTCATGAAGCCATCGACTACACCCCGGCGCGGCAGCGACGCGGCGAATCCCATGCCCTGGTTCGGTCCTACATGGCCCATCACCAGGGCATGAGCCTGCTCGCTCTGGCCTATTTGCTGCTGGACCGTCCGATGCAGAAGCGCTTTGCATCCGACCCGCTGCTGCAGGCCACCCTGCTGTTGCTGCAGGAGCGTATACCGCGGGCCTCGGCGTCCTATGCCGATACCGCCGCGCTCACCAGCACCCGGGCCGGCACGGACAGCCGGGAGACGCCAATACGCGTGTTCGACACTCCTGACACGTCGGTCCCGGAAGTGCAGTTGCTGTCCAACGGCCGATATCACGTCATGGTCACCAACGCCGGCGGCGGCTACAGCCGCTGGAAGGACCTGGCGGTGACGCGCTGGCGTGAAGACAGTACCCGCGATCCGTGGGGCACGTTCTGCTACCTGCGCGACGTGGACAGCGGCTCGACCTGGTCGACCGCGTACCAACCCTCGCTTCGGCGCGCGGAGCATTACGAGGCGATCTTCTCGGAGGGACGCGCGGAATTTCGCCGTCGTGATCGGGGTGACGGTTTCGACTTTGACACCCATACCGAAATCGCCGTGTCGCCGGAAGACGATATCGAACTGCGCCGTGTGCGCATCACCAACCGTTCCCCCGTGCGCCGGACGATCGAGGTCACGAGTTATGCGGAGGTGGTGCTGGCGCCGCCTGCCGCAGACAACCTGCATCCGGCGTTCAGCAATCTCTTTGTACAGACCGAGATCGTCGAAGCGCAACGCGCCATCCTCTGTACGCGCCGGCCCCGCTCCCGCGATGAGCCGGTGCCCTGGATGTTTCACCTGATGGCCGTGCACGACGCGGACTTCGAGGGAGCCTCCTGCGAGACCGAACGTACGCGCTTCCTCGGTCGCGGCCGCACCGCCGTCGCGCCCCAGGCGATGGACGATGCCGTGGCGCTGTCCGGCAGCCAGAGCTCCGTGCTCGACCCGGTGGTCGCCATCCGCTGTCGGATCAGGCTCGATCCGGAGCAATCGGCCAGCGTCGACCTGGTCTACGGGATCGGCGATAGCCGCGACGCCACCCTGGGCCTGGTCCAGAAATATCAGGACCGGCGCCTCGCCGACCGCGTCTTCGATCTGGCCTGGACGCACGCCCAGGTGGTGCTGCGACAGATCAATGCAGCCGAGGCGGATGCGCAGCTCTACGGCCGCCTGGCCAACTCGGTCATCTACGCCCACGCCGCCCTGCGTGCCGAAGGCAGCGTGCTCATGCGGAACAGGCGCGGGCAATCCGGCCTGTGGGGCTATGCCATTTCTGGAGACCTGCCCATCGTCCTGCTGCGCATCGCTGACCTGGCCAACATCGAGCTGGTGCGCCAGCTCATCCAGGCCCATGCCTACTGGCGCCTGAAGGGACTGGCGGTTGACCTGGTGATCTGGAACGAGGACCGCGCCGGGTACCGGCAGGTGCTGCAGGACCAGATCCTGGGCCTGGTCGCGGTAGGCCTCGAAGCCCAGGTGATGGATCGGCCGGGCGGAATCTTCGTGCGCTCGGCGGAGCAGATCTCGGAGGAAGACCGCACGCTGTTCCAGACCGTCGCCCGCGTAATCCTCAGCGACAGCCGGGGAACTCTGGCGGAACAGGTCAACCGCTCCGGTCCGCTGGAAGTGCGCGTGCCGCGGTTGATACCGGGCAGACCCCGCTTCCCCGAAGCTCCCGCCGCCTTCGAATTGCCACGGCGCGATCTGATCCTCTTCAACGGGATCGGAGGGTTCACCCCCGATGGGCGCGAGTACGTCATCACCACCAGGCCCGGACAGCTCACCCCGGCGCCGTGGGTAAACGTGCTGGCCAATCCCGGTTTCGGCAGCGTCATTTCGGAGAGCGGCCAGGGCTATACCTGGGGCGAGAATGCCCACGAGTTCCGCCTCACGCCATGGCACAACGACCCCGTATCCGACGCGTGCGGCGAGGCCTTTTACCTGCGTGACGAGGAAAGCGGCCAGTTCTGGTCGCCGACGCCGCTGCCCAGGCGTGGCGCGACGCCCTACGTCAGCCGGCACGGCTTCGGCTACAGCGTATTCGAGCATACCGAGGGCGGCATCCGTTCGGAGCTCTGGGTCTATGTGGCCCAGGATGCGGCGGTCAAGCTTTCCGTGCTTAAGGTGCGCAACACATCGGGCCGGTCACGCCGGCTGTCCGTCACCGGCTACGTGGAATGGGTTCTAGGAGACTTGCGGCCGAGATCGGCCATGCACGTGATCACCGAAGTCGATCC